>NZ_JBSQBM010000009.1:0-142366 GCF_059417685.1 Paenibacillus sp. LT-B23
TGTCCCTTTAGAGGATAATGAAGACATACATATTAGGGCCTTTAGCTCAGCTGGTTAGAGCGCACCCCTGATAAGGGTGAGGTCGGTGGTTCGAGTCCACTAAGGCCCACCACTTCTTGATGACACAAAATGACTGGGGCCATAGCTCAGCTGGGAGAGCGCCTGCCTTGCACGCAGGAGGTCAGCGGTTCGATCCCGCTTGGCTCCACCAATATTCCCTGATAGCTCAGTTGGTAGAGCACTCGACTGTTAATCGAGTTGTCACAGGTTCGAGTCCTGTTCGGGGAGCCAAATCTTGAATATTTCTGAATCTTATATATAAGATGGCGGCGTAGCTGAGTTGGTTGAGGTCTGCGGTTCATTCCAGTGAGGTTAAGGATGTAATCCTTATACTGCTTGTTGGAGAGATACCCAAGTGGCTATAAGGGGATCCTCTGCTAAGGGTTTAGACTGCGAGAGTGGTGCGAGGGTTCGAATCCTTCTCTCTCCGCCAGATATTATTTATTGTTAAGGCCCGTTGGTCAAGCGGTTAAGACACCTCCCTTTCACGGAGGTAACAGGGGTTCGATTCCCCTACGGGTCATGGTATGGAGGCTTAGCTCAGCTGGGAGAGCATCTGCCTTACAAGCAGAGGGTCGGGGGTTCGAACCCCTCAGCCTCCACCATTTATGTTATACAAGTATTCCCTTTTAATGTCGCGGGGTGGAGCAGTTCGGTAGCTCGTCGGGCTCATAACCCGAAGGTCACAGGTTCAAATCCTGTCCCCGCAATTGATTTTCCTTAGGATTATCTATGGAACTGTGGTGTAGAGGCCTAACATGCCTGCCTGTCACGCAGGAGATCGCGGGTTCGAATCCCGTCAGTTCCGCCATTTTATGAAATATATAACTGGCATTTTTGTGTATTCTACATATAATGTGGGTTTGTATATTACAGATATAAAACAATATATGGCTCGGTAGCTCAGTCGGTAGAGCAGAGGACTGAAAATCCTCGTGTCGGCGGTTCGATTCCGTCCCGAGCCACCTTTCAAGTGGGAATGAGTAATGTGCCGGTGTAGCTCAACTGGTAGAGCAACTGACTTGTAATCAGTAGGTTGGGGGTTCAAGTCCTCTCGCCGGCACCATTTTGGAGGATTAGCGAAGTGGCCAAACGCATCAGACTGTAAATCTGCTCCCTTACGGGTTCGGTGGTTCGAATCCATCATCCTCCACCAGTCTTTTCATAATCATTATGGCGGTCGTGGCGAAGTGGTTAACGCACCGGACTGTGACTCCGGCATTCGTGGGTTCAAGCCCCATCGGCCGCCCTTTATTTTCATTTAATGGGGATTAGCCAAGCGGTAAGGCAACGGACTTTGACTCCGTCATGCATAGGTTCAAATCCTATATCCCCAGCCATTAAGAGCCATTAGCTCAGCTGGTAGAGCACCTGACTTTTAATCAGGGTGTCGAAGGTTCGAATCCTTCATGGCTCACCATTTATATTTATTTTGCGGTCGTGGCGGAATTGGCAGACGCGCACGGTTCAGGTCCGTGTGGGCTAACCCCCGTGGAGGTTCGAGTCCTCTCGACCGCACCATATTTTGCGGACGTGGCTCAGCGGTAGAGCATCGCCTTGCCAAGGCGAGGGTCGCGGGTTCGATTCCCGTCGTCCGCTCCATTATCCATTCGGCGCCATAGCCAAGTGGTAAGGCAAAGCTCTGCAAAAGCTTCACTCCCCAGTTCAAATCTGGGTGGCGCCTTTACTGCTTATTATGGATTACATTTTGCGCCCTTAGCTCAGCTGGATAGAGCGTTTGACTACGAATCAAAAGGCCGGGAGTTCGAATCTCTCAGGGCGCGCCATTTTCTTAAAAATGTATAATATCGGGATGTAGCTCAGCTTGGTAGAGCACCTGGTTTGGGACCAGGGGGTCGCATGTTCAAATCGTGTCATCCCGATACTGATTTGCGGGTGTAGTTCAATGGTAGAACTTCAGCCTTCCAAGCTGATAGCGTGGGTTCGATTCCCATCACCCGCTTTTTGCTATAGCGGATTCTTGTTGCCTCAGTGGTGACACCTTATAAATAAAGAGAGCCTGTCTGGGGACAGCGCTCTCTCTTTTTTATTTATGCTGCTATATCTTTACACAGGAAGGGTCAGTTGGATGGAGGTCCCGTGTTCCGGTGCAGAGGTTACGCTGATCCATCCTCCTACGCCCCTGGCTCGTTCCTCCATGCTGAACAGTCCCACGCCTTCCCCTTGAGATTGCTCAGAGAATCCGATACCCTCATCCCAAATGGTCACTTGTATGACTTCACCCTGATCCTCTACGTCGACATGTGCCTCAGCTACGTCCGCATATTTGGCTACATTCGTCAAGGCTTCCTGTACAATCCGATAAATCGCTATTTCCTTTCGGATATCAAGGCGTTTACGCAAATTACATTGAAAATGTACCTCAATTCCGTAATGAGAACAATAGTTTTCAATATAGGTCCGTATGGCTGGTACGACGCCCAAATCATCCAGAACTGAGGGGCGAAGTTCCCACGCCAGTCCGCGGACATCCTTAATAATGTCAGTCACCTGTGAACGCAGTTTTTCCAGAGCAGGATTAGGCTGTTCGGCAAGCTGACTATCCAGTTGAATAATCAGCGAAAACAAGCTTTGCCCAATTCCATCATGCAGCTCTCTTGAAAAACGCTTGCGTTCTTCCTCCTGTATTTGCATCACTTGCGTCATCATCGTCTGCAGCTCAGCTTCTACTTTTTTAAGTTTGGTTACCTCATTACGGATCGCCAAATACTGATAGGGCTTACCTTCTTCGTCCATGAACGGAACGATGGTGGTATTCACCCAATAGTAGGTGTTGTCTTTGGCTCGATTACGTATTTCTCCCTGCCATACCTCGCCTGAACGAATTGTGGTCCACAGGTTTTTCATAAAGGCAGAAGTATGATAGCCCGAATTAATGAGGCGATGATCCCGACCGATCAGCTCTTCCCGACTGTATTGCGAAATCTCGCAGAACTTGTCGTTGACGTACTGAATAATGCCGCGGTGATCGGTCAAAGCAACGATAGAGGACGTATCCAACGCGAATTTCAGATTGGATAACTGGTGGAGTGAGTTACGCAGTGCATGGAGAAAAGGGGATTCCGGTATATGCGCTTCCAAATCATCCAGCAGCTTATCGGCTGACTCGCCAAAAGCATGCTGGAGCAAAGGATTAGAAGGTTCATTCATAATGCAGCAGCCCCTTTTTTAGTGCAAATTTGACCAGCTCGGGCCGTGTTTTCAGGTTAAGCTTCTCCATCAGATTACTTTTGTGGGACTCCACGGTTTTAACGCTGATCACCAAGCGCTCGGCAATTTCCTTGTTCGCGTATCCCTTGGCTACCCACGAGAGAATTTCCTTTTCCCGTTCAGAAAGGGACTCATACGGGCCGGCTATGCCTTCCTTCTTGATCTTGTCCAGATATTCACTCATCAGCCGTTTGGTTGCATTCGGGTACAGATAGGCGCTACCTTCGGCGACAGACTGAATGGCAGCAAGTAATTCCTCGTGAGGTGCGCTTTTTAAAATATATCCGGAGGCTCCGGCCTGAATGGCCCGAAACAGATATTCTTCATCGTCATGCATCGTTAAAATAAGCACTTCTGTATCAGGCAACTGTTTTTTCAATTCAGTGGTTGCCGTAAGACCATCTTTGCCAGGTGGCATACTAAAATCCATGAGTACGACATGGGGCTGTAGCTCTATCGCCTTGCGAATCGCTTCATCCCCATCCGCTGCATCTCCTACCACCTTAATACCGTGTTTGCCGTCCAATAGGGCCATGAGGCCGGAACGTACGACAACATGGTCATCCACTACAAGTATACGAATCAATTTGTCATCCCCTCGAACGGTAGAACCGTACGTTTTGTCATCATCATATCAAATTTAAGGGATTCCAATCAACATAGACAGTTAGGTACAGTTATATGATCTCATAGAATAAGAGTGTGGGCACATAGCTGACCAAGCTGCTCGGCCACTTTTGTGGCCCCTGCGACGTCGGAATCGGTGAACACTTTCACATCACGATTACCGAGAAGCAATACACCGTTCGGCAGATCCCCTGTGCTGGAAAAGGGAATAGCCACAGCAGAGTGAAGCTGTTCCGCCAGCATCAGCGCACATTCCTGACGTAAACGGATGCTGCCGGAGAGCATAGCGCTTACGGTCACGGTACGCCCCAGACGAACAGCCATCCCGGCAATACCATGCCCTACCTTAAAAGAAATACGCCTATAGCGTTCGCTGCGGCTGCCAGAGGCATAATACCATTGCAACACACCGCCCGGCTTGGACATGAGCGCAAGTGCTGTGAGATCCCCATAGATACGATCTCTCAACTGATCCAGTGCTTTGCGCATTTCATCCGTTATTTCTAGCATAGAAGACACATCCTTTTTCGTAACAAAACTGTAGCTCTAACTTATTGTAGTTCCAGCAGTTACAAAAGTAAGTCAGGGAACCCCCTGATCTATAGGTTCAGGAAACACTGACTTTTGAACAGGCGGGGCAAGGAGTAGGAGGGAGCCC
Organism: Paenibacillus sp. LT-B23; assembly: GCF_059417685.1. Lineage (NCBI taxonomy): Bacteria > Bacillati > Bacillota > Bacilli > Caryophanales > Paenibacillaceae > Paenibacillus > Paenibacillus sp. LT-B23. The sequence goes on from NZ_JBSQBM010000009.1 coordinate 4,577, forward strand.
GATAAATTAGGCTCTGCTCGATGACGAGAGTGATATTTATCACAGCAAATCAGGGAGTAGGGAGGTATAAAATCAGGTGTTCTCCTGATAACAACTGATGCGTCAAAACATTATGATATAGATATCAGGTAAACACGAGGAGGACGCTAACATGCAAGCCACTTGTACGGAACGGTTTGGAGATAAGGTGGAACGCACGGGAATTCAGCTTTTTTTGACGGAGGAACATTTTGAGCTGCTGAAGGATATCATGTCCTGGAAAAAGGTAAAGGCGGGTATTACGCTTTTTAGAGAGGGCGAAGAATCGGAGCAGCTTTATTATATACATTCGGGCCATGTTAAGCTTCGCAAGTCGACAGAAGACGGAAAAGAATTGATTTTGACCATTCAGCATCAAGGCGACTTAATCGGGGAGTTCAGCGGGATAGATGGAGAAGAGTATAGCTGCACCGCAGAAACAGCCGATGCCTGTGAGCTGGGCGTGGTGCGTGTTCAGGATCTGGAATCGCTTCTGTCCAAAAATGGAGCAATGGGGCTCCAATTCATTCAGTGGATGGCTATGAAGCAACGGATTATGCAATCGCGGTTTCGGGATTTGCTGCTGTATGGTAAAACAGGAGCATTGGCCTCTACGCTGATTCGGGCGAGTAATACATGCGGTGTAGCGGTGAAGGATGGCATTTTACTGAATATGAAGCTGAGTCACTCCGAGCTGGGTGAAATGATTGGAGCGACACGAGAGAGTGTGAATCGGATGCTAAGCTCGTTGAAGGAGCAGGGGACGCTTGATACGCGGGATGGAAAAATAGTCATTCACGATCTCAAGGTGCTGCGCATGATGTGCTGCTGCCCTTCGTACGGTCAATGTGCGCATGAAATCTGCCGACTCTAAAAAATATGAACATAAATAAGGCGGAGTCCCTGAGGACCCGCCTTGATTTACGTCTTCTGACGCACCTGTACTTATACATCAGCATTTTGCATCATTCGATTCCGAACGCTTAAAAGTACAATATATAGACGAACTAAACCATTTCGATCTTTATATTGCTGATTTGAAATCGCTCTTGGGATTTATGCAAAATGCTCACATTTATAACATAAAAAAAGCTAATCAACGCCGTATAGCGGTCAATTAGCTGGGGAGACGATTATTGATCTATTTCAACCTGTTCTGTCTGGAGGACACTTAAGGCTTGAAGTTTACGTGTAATTTCCTTTTGCCACTTTATATCTCCGACCTGTACCGCAAGATTGAGAAGATCCAAATAATCATCAATATGCAGGGAGGTTCTACTAAAAGCTTCTTTCACTGCGGTCCTGCCTCCTTTGGAGTCCATGTATAGTTATCTTTTAATAATGAGAATCATTATCAAAGGATGAGCTTATTCATATTATGCCTGTGTTCGAGATAAATTGCAAGTTATGATATGAATGAATTTTGAAGCGCACGAATGAGGGCTTGAAAAAACAAACCCTTCTCCTTAAGTTCACACATTGTTCACTTCTTTTCTATAGAACATAATGAAAAGAACAAGCGGGCATTGAGTATTCACCGACAGGAGCGATTCGCACAATGCTTCAACAAGAGGAGGAAAAGGAATATGGGCAGAAATAAAATGAAAGCGCTATCTATTTTGGTGGCGAGCGCCTTGGCATTGACGCTGACAGCTTGTAATAACGGACAGAGCGCAAGTCCGGGGGACTCAGGAAGCAAGGGTGGAGGCGCGGTAAGTAAAGAAGTGACGATCACCTTCCAGAACATTAATCCTGATCCCAGCACTCCTTCATACAAAATGATAAAGCAAATTGTAAGTCAATATGAGCAGAATCATCCGAATGTCAAAATTGAGCTGGATTCGCTGAATACAGATCAACAAAAGCTAAAGCTGAAAACACAGGCGGCGGCGAAGGAAGTTCCGGATATTACGATTGTAAACCCGGCCGCACAAATGAAGCCCTTCGTGGATGCCGGGTTACTGGCTCCCCTGAACGATGTGGCAGATAAAGATGGCTTAAAAGATACATTTCAGGATGGACTGCTCGATTATTATAGCTTCGATGATAAGTTGTACGCTTTTCCGGACGGTAACAATATAGAAGTGGTGTTTTACAATAAGGAGCTGTTCGAGCAGGCGGGAATTCAAAAGCTGCCGACCACCTTTGATGAGCTGATTACGGCCGTCAAGGCGCTGAAGGGAAAGGGGATTACCCCGATTGCGATTGGGGAAAAGGATTCGTGGACCGGATCACTCCTTTTCATGAATATTTTGCTGCGTACGAATGAAGGGCCGAATTTCCTCAAAGATGTGCTGGACGGCAAAAAGACGTTTAATGATCCGGCCTTTGTGGAAGCAGTGGATGCATTTCAGGAACTGGTGCAGGCAGGGGCATTCCCGGATGGAGCTACCTCCATTGACTATAATGCGGGCGGCAATATTTTTAAAACAGGAAAAGCCGCGATGTATATCATGGGCACATGGGAAACAGGGTCTATTGATGCTTCTTCGGTAGCAGGCAAGGTGGGCGTGTTCCAATTCCCTACGGTGAATGGCAAGGGAGATGTGAATGAGTATGTGATTGCGCCGGGCAGTGCGTTTGCAGTATCGGCGAATAGTGAGCATTTGCAGGAGACGAAGGATTTTCTGCACTATTTTATTACAGAGATGCCCAAGATCCAGTTTGATCTGAAAAATGCAATTGGCAGCGGTCAGAAAATGAAAGGCGATCTGAAGGAGGCGGGCTACTCCGAGTTGGCGATTAATCTTAATGAGCTGTTCAAAAATGTGAAGGGCGGCGACCTCGCTTTTGATAATACGATGAATCCGGCTATTGCGCAGGCGCATCTGAGCAGCATTCAAAACCTGTTCGTGCAAAAAGAAGACTCTGCACAAGTTGCCAAGGAGCATCAGAGCGCTTTTGAAGCGAATAAATAAGTGAGGATTCTGCAAAAATCCAATAAGCGATTTCCAACGAACAATATATAGATCGAAATGGCCTAGTTCGTCTATATATTGCACATTGGAGCGACTGGAATCGAATTTTGCAAAATCCTGAAGTTGCAGCTTAACAGGGGAGGGGCGCATTAGTTCCTTCCCTGATTTGGGATAACCATGAGCTGCGCATCCTTATAAGATGTTCAGAAAAAATACAAAGGAGATTGGAGCATGAATGTACTGAAGGTGCCGACACGCACCATTGCCGTTTTCGTGCTGCCCTGCCTGCTGCTGTATACCTGTATGGTGTTTGTTCCGATTCTGGTGTCGGTGTACTGTGGACTGCTGGATTGGAACGGAATATCTGAGGCGAAGTTTGTGGGGCTGGCGAATTTCGAGCGAATATTTACAGCCGATCCGGTGTTCTGGCCGTCTGTGAAGCGGACGATGATGTTCGCTGTGTTTTCCATGCTGGAAATTCCGTTCTGTCTGCTGCTGGCTATTTTGCTCAATCGCTATGTGCGTAAGGCGAATACGCTGGTTACGATGTATTTTCTGCCAGTCATTCTGTCAGTGGTTATTATCGGGCAACTGTGGAAGACGATCTATAATCCGGCATCGATGGGTGGGATGCTGAACGGTATTTTGATGTCGGTCGGGCTGGAAAGCTGGACACGCTCATGGCTGACAGAACCGCAGATTGCTATGTACGCGCTCTATTTTGTGTCGTTGTGGCAGTATTTTGGCTATCATCTGCTGATTCAGTTTACCGGGGTGCAAAATATTCCGAATGAGTTGTACGAGGCAGCCAAAATGGATGGAGCTGAGGGTTTTAAAGCAGATCGTTATATTACGCTGCCGCTCATTGTGCCTATTTTCAAAATATCAATGGTATTGGCCTTTATTGGTTCTCTGCAATCGTTTGATCTGATCTGGGTGATGACGGGTGGAGGGCCTGCTCATGCAACGGATACAGTATCCACATATATGTACAACATGTCCTTTTTGTCTATGAAATATGGATATGGCAGCGCATTGGCCTCGTTTCTCGTCATTATCTGTTTGTCATTTACAATTGTGATAAATTTTGTTTTCAAACGAATTGAAAATAAGGTAAGCTAAAGGGGATGAAGCTGTGAACACCATGAAAAAAACATTAGTCTTTTCCTTGCTGGCGGTTTTGATCGTCACGCAGCTGTATCCACTCTTCTGGCTGCTGACCTATTCGTTGAAGACGAATGAAGAGATTTTGAGCGCAAGCTTCTTTGCACTCCCTCAAGTGCCCCAGTGGCACAACTATCAGGAAGCTTATGAATCAGGGAGCTACTTGCGCTATTTGGGAAACAGTGTGCTGGTGACCGGAGTTACGATGCTATTCGTCATTTTGTTAAGCTCGATGACTGCTTATGCGATTACGCGTTTCCGCTGGCGCTTTGGGGCTGCTGTGCTGACCTTGTTTCTGATCGGAATGATGATTCCGATGCAGGCAACGCTGCTGCCGCTGATGGTGATGTTCAAAAACATCAACATTCTCAATACGTATTTCTCGCTGATTTTACCCTATATTGCATTTCAGACACCAATTGCGGTTTTCATCCTGTCCGGCTTTATGCGGTCCATTCCCCACGAGATTGAAGAATCCGCTTATATTGATGGGGCGAGCATTTATCGTATTTTCCGCAGTGTGATCTTACCCATCTCGATTCCGCCGATGATGACGGTGTGTATTTTGACCTTTATTAATATCTGGAATGAATACATTATGGCTGCCACCTTTATCTCGTCCGAGAAGCTCAAAACACTCCCTTTCGGCGTCTATACATTCGTCAGCCAGTATTCTGTGAATTACGGCAATATTGGCGCTTTTCTGGTTATGGGTGCCTTACCGGTCATTATTATTTATTTTGTCCTGTCCGAAAAGATTACCAAGGGCATGGTAGCGGGGGCGGTTAAAGGGTAGGCGAGCGATCCGAAAGGAGCGCACGGAGGAATGATGCGCCGTTTTCAGTCTATTCACCACCGCTTGTTTATTCTGTTCCTGTTGAGCATGTCCGGTATTGTGCTGGCGATCAGTCTGTTATTTTATAACCGTACCACGGTGCAGTTCCACGATAAGGTCAGTGAACTGGCGCGTAAAAATGTTTCCCAAACGGCAGGACTGTTCGAATTGCTGCTCAGCAGCTATAACAGTCTGTCCAAATCGATCAGCAACAATATGGATTTGGTTCGTCTGCTAACGACGGACACCAGCGATTTGCCCGCCGTCAATTACATCAATGAACGTACAATTACTAATATTCTGGGAGCTATCTATTATTCGCGGGAGGACCTGATTGGCATTCATGTCATCACAGACACAGGCAAGGTATACAACTACGGGAATTATATGAATGTCATTGATACCGATTACGAACACACCGAATGGTATAAGGAAATTCGAAAGTCAGCGGGCAAAATCGCATGGCTGGGCGTTTATCCTCACTCTGTCATTGACCAGGTAGAAACCAGACCCGTATTTGCGTTCGGGCGCCAGCTCTATGATCTGGATGAGCATAAGCCGATTGGTATTGTCCTGTTTGAAGCTGAACCGCGTTCTGTTCTGTCCGCACTCCATAATTTGCGGCTGGGTACCAATAGTCGGGTGTATTTGGTTGGCCATGAAAACCGGATTGTGTCAGCTACCTCCTCTGAACCACCCCCGGATCTGCAAAGTCTGGAACAGCAGGTACCGGAGGATGATGTCATTGTAAACCGGAGTAATGAGAATGTTGTAATCGCTTCCAAGTTGCCGTTTGCCGATTGGTCGGTCATTAGCGTGACACCCAGCGAGGACTTAAACGTGGAGCTGGTGCAAAATCAAAGGTATTTGCTCATTGTGGTGCCTGTGCTCATTATTTTATCCGCGTTGATCGCGTCCATCGTTTCTAGGAGTATTTCGCTTCCGTTGAAGCGGGTTATTCGGGAAATGAAGCGGGTGGAGACGGGGAATTTCCGCCATACGGTGGAGATTGAATCGTATGAGGAAATCAACCAACTGGCAACCTCCTTCAACCATATGGTAAGACGGATTGCCGAGCTGATTGAGCTGGTTCGTATATCATCGGTCAGTGAGAAGAATGCCGAGTTGCACGCGCTCCAGACGCAGGTCAATCCGCATTTTCTGTACAACACGCTGGATATGATCTACTGGATGCTGGATGAAAAGGGACAGGATCAGCTCGGGGAAGTGGTGCTTTCCTTATCCCATATGTTCCGCTACAGCAGTCATTGGGAGGAAGGAGCCGATGTCAGCCTGCGCGAAGAAGTAGAGCAGATAGGGCATTACCTCACCATTATTCAGGCCCGGCTGGAGGGCAGGGTATCCGTGGACATCAGTATTGATGAGTGCTGGATGGATATCCGTTTGCCGAAAATGACCTTACAGCCGTTGATTGAAAACGCGGTTAAGCACGGACTGGAGCCTCTTCATGCGAATACAGGCGGCAAGCTGCTCGTCAGGGCAGAGGAATATGACGGTGTTTTAAGCCTGCATATTATGGATAACGGCGCAGGTATGGAGTACGAACGATGGGAGGTGGTTCAGGTTGCTTTGGCAGAACCCGGCAAGCAGACGGGCAGCGGGCAGGCGGGAGGCATCGGCCTGCAAAACCTAAATTTACGGCTACGGCACATGTTCGGAGAAGAGTACGGCCTACGGATCTCCAGCGCACCTGGGGCCGGAACGACAGCCACTGTAAGTGTGCCTCTGCCACAGAAGGAGGAGAAACATGAATATTCTGATAGCTGACGATGAAAGTATGATTCGGCAGGGGATTCGGCGCACCATTGGCCAGGCTCTGCCAGCCTGCGGCATTCATCTCGCTGCTTCCACCGAGGAAGCAGCAGGCATTCTGGCGGAGCATCCCGTGGATATTGTATTAACTGATATCCTGATGCCTGGTATGGATGGTCTGGAATTCATGCGCATTTCCAAGCGAAAGCATCCTCATCTACAGTGGGTTGTAATTTCGGCCCATTCCGACTTCCAATATGCGCAAAGAGCGGTAAAGCTGGGTGCCAAAGACTACCTGTTAAAGCCAATTGGTAAGAAGAAGCTGCTGGAATGCATAGAAATGCTGACAGCCGAAGCGCTTGTCGCCTCACAGCAGGCGAACGAGGGCAAGCTGCTCAAGTCCAATATGGTCTATTTGCGTGAAGCAGTTTTCCAACGCCATGCACTTGGACTGGATACTGGGAAGCTCGATATACAGCCGTTTGTGGAAAACTATCCGGAGTTTCATCTCTTCATGGTTCGTATGGAGCCTGATCACAAGCAGACGCATCTGGAGCATTTTATGATTGAAAATGTACTATCCGAGCTGATTGAGGCAGGTGGCAGTGGCTTTGTCGTCAGTCTCGACCGCCATAGCCTGCTGGGCATTGCACGGCTACGGGATGAGGCAGAGGCGGCACGGCTGGAAACGTTGCTCGAATCCCACTTGAAGCGTTATGTGAGGGTACCGTTACAAATTACACGTTCGGGGGTTCACCACAATTTTGCATCCATTCCCGAAGAAGTGGCACGGCTAAGACGAACGCCCGAGGAGATTGCGGCGGCGGCAGTGGACGCCGGAGAATGTCTGCGAAAAGGCATGCATACGGTGGATGTGGCGTTGCAATACATTCGGGCTCACTTTACAGAGGAGCTGTCGCTGGAGAAGGTAGCTTCGGTTGTCTTTTTGAATCCGGTGTATTTCAGCCAGTTGTTCAAGCAAAAAACCGGACAAGGCTATAAGGATTACGTTATTTGCTTACGAATGGAGGAAGCGAAGCGGCTGCTCGGTGATCCTCATCTTCGGCTAGCTGATATATCCGAGCGGATTGGTTATCAGGACATGCGGCATTTTACACAGGTATTCCGGCGCAAATGTGGAATGACTCCGACTGAGTATCGGCATCAGGGAGTCAAATAAGGCGGCAACAACAAAGGAATGACCGAGGTTCATCCAGCATAGGGCTGTTTCATGAGTAGAGTTGTAGAGAGCATCTACTCGGGAGCAGTCTTTTTCGTGTGTCCAGCTTGGAGCTGTTCAACCAATTTGCGAGCCGCATTGGATAAATAACGATCCTTGCGCCATACGACGGCAGGCCGGGTAAAGGGAAACGGCTCCTTAATGGAGAGCGTGCGAAATCTGTCCCCATATTCTTGTCCCAAGCCAGCGTCTGGAATGATGGTAATCCCCATGCCTGTGGATACGAGCGAGAGAATAGTCGATATTTCAGGACAGTCCAGTACGACGCGCGGAGTAAGATGGTGTTCCTGAAATTTGCGGATGACGGTTTCGTATAGCCCGTGTCCTTCTGTTCGGCGTCCCAACAAGAGGTCATAGCTGGCTGATTCCTGTAACGTAATTTCACCACTCGGATGGCGATCTGCCCATTCACATGGAAGTACTGCAACAAAAGAAACGCCCTCCAGTTCAATCGTATGGTACGAGTTGTCGTTTACCGGAAGCAGCAGCAGAGCCAGATCGACTTTATTTTGATGCAGCAGTTCCTCCAGATGATGTGTGTCTCCGTGTCCTATTTTAACGTATACCTCCGGATAATTCTGATGAAAGCGTCTGAGTTGTTCGGTAATCAGAGACATGCAGGCCGATGAAGTGCCTATGGACAGGGTGCCGGTTACATTGCTTTCGAACTCTCCAATTTCTCTACAGGTATCCTCCATTTCAGCCAGTAATCGTTTGGCGCGGGTGTATAGTGCATATCCGGCCTCGGTGACCTCCCACTTCTTTCCTTCCCGGTAAATCAGCTTTACCCCAAGCTCGTCCTCCATATTTTTGAGCTGCTGACTCAGCGGAGGCTGGGCCATGTTGAGCGTGCGTGCGGCTTTGGTGATTTGCCCTTCCTCCACAATGACGCAAAAGTAATGCAGATGCTTCATATCCATTGGGGGTTTCCACCTCATTTCTGAACAACGCTTCGATTTGAATACTTTTAAAGTATGCATTACATATATTATATATATTTTTCGTGTGCAAGGAACAGGCGTATAATTTTTGACAGTGATGCATGGGTGAACATACAACGATGGGGTGGAAGGAGGGGACATATGAAGAAAATCATTGTAGGAATATCGGGAGCGACAGGGCCGATCTTCGGTATCCGTATATTGCAACAATTACGGGAGGCCGCAGTGGAGAGCCATCTGGTGTTATCCCCGTGGGCTATTGCGAACATTCCCTATGAGACAGGCTACACGGTGAAGGAAGTGGAGGCCATGGCGGATGCAGTTTATTCGTATAAGGATCAGGCTGCGCGTATTTCCAGCGGCTCCTTCCGGGTAGATGGCATGATCGTCGCTCCTTGCAGTATGAAGACGCTCGCCTCTATTCGTATCGGTATGGCGGACAACCTGCTCACCCGATCAGCGGATGTAATGCTGAAAGAGCGAAAGAAGCTGCTGCTCATGACCAGGGAAACACCATTAAGCAGTATTCATCTGGAAAATATGCTGGAGCTGTCACGTATGGGCGTGATGATCCTGCCGCCGATGCCTGCCTTTTATAATCATCCTGCAAGTATCGAGGAATTGGTGGATCATATTGTTTTTCGCGCATTGGATCAGTTCGGTATTGTCACTACCGCAGCTAAGCGCTGGGATGGAATGAAGCAGGCTGACTCCAGACTGCACCAGAATTGAGAAAACGGAAGAGAAAGGAGAATGAATGATGGCTTATAAAGACTTTCGCGATTTTCTGCATACTTTGGAAAAGGAGGGACAATTGCTTACGATCAGCGATGAAGTAAAGCCGGAGCCTGACCTCGCAGCATCTAACAGAGCGTTAAACAATATGGGAGATAAGACACCTGCCCTTTTTTTCAACAATATCTATGGATATACGGATGCTCGTATTGCAATGAATGTGATGGGCTCCTGGCCTAATCATGCCCTCATGATGGGAATGCCAAAAAACACGCCGCTCAAGGAGCAGTTTTTTGAATTTGCCAGACGCTATGAACAATTTCCGGTGCCCGTGAAGCGGGAAGAAACCGCTCCTTTTCATGAAGTCGAGATTACAGAGGATATTAATTTGTTTGATATTTTACCGTTGTTTCGTTTGAACCAGGGAGACGGAGGGTTTTATCTGGATAAAGCGATTTTGGTGTCACGCGATCTGGATGACCCGGACACCTATGGCAAGCAAAATGTCGGCTTGTACCGGATGCAGGTCAAGGGCAAAAACCGTTTGGGTATCCAGCCTGTACCGCAGCATGATATTGCGATCCATATCCGTCAGGCTGAGGAACGCGGTGAAAATCTGAAGGTCGCTATTGCTCTCGGATGTGAGCCTGTGATTACCACGGCTGCTTCTACGCCGCTGCTGTACGATCAATCCGAGTATGAGATGGCGGGCGCCATTCAGGGTGAGCCTTACCGTGTGGTCAAAGCCAAGGATGCGGATCTCGATCTGCCTTGGGGAGCCGAGGTTATTCTGGAAGGTGAAGTGTTAGCGGGTGAGCGTGAGTTTGAAGGTCCATTCGGTGAATTTACAGGTCACTATTCCGGCGGCCGCGCGATGCCAGTCATTCAGATTAATCGTGTATGTCACCGTAAGCAGCCTATATTTGAGCATTTGTACATCGGGATGCCTTGGACGGAAACGGATTATATGATCGGTGTGAATACAAGTGTACCGTTGTTTCAACAGCTCAAGGATGCATTTCCTAATGAAATCGTAGCCGTTAATGCCATGTATACGCATGGGCTGGTCGCTATTATTTCCACGAAAACCCGTTATGGCGGCTTTGCGAAGGCTGTGGGGATGCGTGCGCTAACGACTCCGCATGGATTGGGATATTGCAAGCTGGTGATTGTGGTGGATGAGGATGTCGATCCGTTCAATCTGCCGCAGGTCATGTGGGCCTTATCCACCAAGCTGCATCCGAAGCATGATGCTGTCATTGTGCCGGGCTTGTCAATTTTACCGCTTGACCCTGGCTCTGATCCGGCAGGTATGACGCACAAAATGATATTGGATGCGACGACACCCATAGCACCGGATATTAGAGGCCATTATTCGCAGCCGCTCGATTCTCCGCTGGGTGTAGCGGAATGGGAAAAAAAGCTGAGCCATATGCTTCGTTAAATATTTTTGAAAATATAGAAAGATTAAAGGAGTGCTGACAGATGCATATTTGTCCCCGTTGTGAATCTAATCGTTCGGAGGTTGTTACCCGTTCGCCAGTGAAAGGCGCCTGGGAGGTCTTGCTGTGTCCTGTATGTATGTTCACATGGCGCACCTCGGAACCGGATAGCATTACTGATCCGGCAAAGTATAAATCGGCGTTCAAGGTGAACCCCCAAGATATTCCGAATGCCGCCCATGTCCCTCCTATTCCAGAGCGGGTACAGGGTCGTTCGTAAGCAGCCGTAAATTATGGTACTTTGAAGATATAGGCCAAATGTAAAGGGGATTATACTTCATGCAGACACCAAGGATCGGTAAGGAGCTGTTCTCGCTGCTGGATGGCAAGGGGTTGGAAAAAAAGCAGCATGAAGCGATGATGCTGCTGACGGTCACGGAGGACCAGTGGCCGCATATTGCAATGGTTAGCGTGGGCGAGGTTGTAGCGCTGGATGAGGGAAATCTGCGTCTGGCACTGTGGCCAGGCACGACTACGACGGGCAACATGATTCGTACCGGAAAGGCGACGCTCGCGGTGTTCATCGGCGGGAAGGCGCATTATGTCCGATTGTCGCTGGAACACCTGCCGGCTTTGCCCGGGGCCAAGCATGTACGCGAGCGTTTTGCGGCACGGATTTTTGCAGCCAGAGAGGATTCTGCTCAATATGCGGATATCTTGACAGGTGTCACGGTTCGTCTCAAGGAGCCGGAATCGGTGATCCATCGCTGGAAAGAAACGGTGGCCGAGCTGTTAATGTAAAGCCATTTGGTTATGACAAATAATCTTTGTATTTACTGGGTTTACCGTTAAAATAAATGTGGGGGATAAGCGCTTACAAGTAATTCAGGTTGGGCTTGTTGGTACAGGAAATTGGAGAGCGAGGGAAAGCTTGTTTCTTTTGAGAGCAAAAACAGGAGGAATGAATATGTCTCGTTTTGAAAAGGTAGATCAGTTACTGCAACAATTCGTAGCGAATGGGCCAGCAGGTTGTGGTTGTGCCATTGCACAAAATGGCCAAGTGTTGTATGAAGGGTATCACGGATATGCTGATCTGGAAGCTCGAAAACCAATCACTGAAGATACTGTGTATCGCTTGTTTTCCATGACAAAGGTTATTGTATGTGCGGCAGCACTTATGCTGTACGAACGCGGACAATTTTTGTTGAATGAGCCTTTGTATGAATATTTACCTGAATATCGTAATTCGCATGTATTTAAAACCGCTCCTAACGGACACACCTACATGGATAAGGCGGAAAACCCCATTTTAATTAAGCATATATTCAATATGAGTGCGGGGCTTCCTTACGCTTCCGAGTATTCAGATACAGGAAAAGCTATGCAAAAGGTCATTACAGCATTAAGGGAAAAGCAGGGGAAATATGATCTGCGCGCAGAGATTAAAGCGCTTTCTGAAGTTCCGCTTGCCTTTGAACCGGGAACACGATGGTTATACGGATATGGACATGATCTTGTTGCAGGTCTTATTGAAGTCATTTCAGGAAAACCATTAGGACAATTCCTAAAGGATGAGATTTTTGATCCGCTTGGAATGAAGAATATAGGCTACCGTTATCGTGGAGATATTGAATCGCGTATGGCCTCTTTTTACCAACGGACAGACACCGGTGAGCTTGAAAAAATTGAGGGCTTCTTGGATGAGCATCATCAGCCAGACGCTGTATATGAAAGTGGAGGGGCAGGTTTGTATTCGACAGTTAAAGAGTACCTCACATTTTCACAAATGCTATCAAATGGCGGTGCGATGGACGGTGTGAGGCTATTAGGGAGAAAAACAATTGATTTAATGCGCACTAATCATCTGAATACAGCCCAATTATCCGATTTTACGAATTCATATCATACAGGTTATGGTTACGGACTGGGCGTGCGCACGTTAATTGATAAAGCGGCTGGGCATGCAAACAGCTCTATTGGAGAATTTGGCTGGTCGGGAGTAGCAGGTACTTGGGTTTCTATAGATCCAAGCGAGCAGTTCTCGGTCGTTTATATGCATCAGCTATTCCCGAATATGGAAGAATACCATCATTTGAGGCTTCGTGCAGCAGCTTACAGCTGTTTGTAAAAGTGAGGTTATATGTAACGGCTTAATCCTTGTCAGTACCGATTCTAGTTAATAAGGACCAAATTTCCTTTAAAGCCTAAACTATTCTTTTCCACATGTCGACATAAAAAGTAGGTATAAGGATTTTGCGAAATCCTTAATTTTAAGTTTCGAAATGGGAGGGAATTAGATTTTGAAGAATAGATGGTCCGGTTTCTTGGCGTTGGTCATCCTGATCTCAAGTTTTACATCATACGCAGGGTTTGCATCCGCAGCTGATCCGGTGCTTTCCAAGATTGTCCTTTCCTCTAACGAGGTAACTGTGCAGCAGGGAGATATGGCTGCGTTGACGGCTACGGCTATTTATGCCGATGGGACGACTTCAAATGTAACTGTAAGCACGGATTGGAAAAGTGATAATACTGCTATTGCTACGGTATATAACGGTACGGTTTCAGGTAAGGGCGAAGGGGAAGCAACTGTGGTTGCGACCTATAAAGATAAGATACAATCGGTTCAGGTGCATGTAACGAAAAAGGTTAAGGCACTGACATCCAGTGTCCAAAGCCTGAGCTTGCGTTCAAGCGGTACAGGACAGGTCGATCTGACAGCGACTTACAGTGATAACACGACAGCTCAGGTATCGGGTGATGCGACTTGGACTTCGGATAATCAAAAGGTAGCAACCGTTGTTAACGGATTGGTGACCGCTCAGGGAGCAGGTACAGCCAATATTAAAGCCGTATACGGTCAACAGAACGTAACGATTGCTGTACAGGTAGAACAGGTTAAACGTCTGGATGTCAGTTCATCAGAAGTTTCCCTTTTGTTGAAGGATACCGAGAAGGTTAAACTGACGGCGACCTTCCCCGATGGAACGGTGCAGGATGTTACAGAGTCCGCCGATTGGAGCTCAAGCAATGCAGCCGTGGCGGATGTGCTGAAAGGCACGATTACGGGCTACAGCGCGGGTAAAGCGACGATTACTGGTAAATACGGTACGATGTCTGCTACCATTTCGGTGGATGTGGATCAAACGAATAAGCTGAAAGCCAGCGAATCCAATATTTTTCTCCGTTTGGATGAATCCAAAAAAGTACAGGTTTCTGCGGTGTACCCGGATGGAACGGTAACGGATGTCACGGATAAAGCCACATGGTCCACAAGCGACGAAAAAATTGCGACGGTGACCAAAGGAACGATTATGGCGATTGGAGCGGGTTCGGCTACGGTGACCGCGAAGTATGGCGATAAGACGGTTTCGATTAAGGCAGACGTGGAAACGTCCAGATATCTGGATTTGAGCGAGGACAAGCTGAGCCTGAATGCCAAGGAATCCAAGAAGCTCAAGCTAACCGCGACGTACGTAACAGGTACGGAAGAAGATATCACGGATAAGGCAGAATGGAAATCCAGCAATGAAGATATTGCTTTTGTCAGTAAGGGTGAGGTAACGGGCTATAAAACAGGTGAGGCTACGATCACTGCTTCTTATGGCGGCAAAACAGTCACAGCGACGGTATCTGTGAATGTGCCTGGTGATCTGGCATTGTCCTCCAAAACGGCAACGATTGATATTAATGAGGACTATGTTGCGACTCTGACTGCTACCTATGCAGATGGTCGTAAGGAAGATGTTACACAGGATGCAGAATGGACTTCAAGTGCGGAAGATGTTGCTTCGGTATCCAAAGGTACAATTACAGGTAAAGCAGCGGGGAAGGCGGTTGTTACAGCCACTTATAATGGCAAAAAGCTGACCATTAATGTACAAGTCGGTCTCGTAGACCGTTTGGAAACAGACACACGCGTGATTGCGCTTGGTGCCCAGGAAACGAAGCAGTTGAAAGTAACAGGCGTCAAGAGTGGCGGTACAAAAACAGATGTAACCAAGGATGCCACCTGGACTACCAGCAATGTGAAAGTGGTCGAGGTTAGCGAGGGCTTGATCAAAGCGAATGGCAGTGGTAAGGCTACTGTTACAGCTTCTTATGGCAAGCAAAGCATTACATTTACAGTAGAAGTGGATGTGGCGCAACATATTGAGGCGGATGCTATCGCGTTATCGCTTAAATCCGGAGATCAAAAAACCATCGCAATTGTGGTCAAATCCAGTGATGGCAAAGAAAAAGACGTTACGGCCCAAGCTGAATGGAAAACGCTCAATTATAAGGTAGCTACGGTCAAAAAGGGCCAGGTTACCGCAGTAAGCTACGGTAAAACCAATATTCAAGCGAAGTTCGGCGGGAAATATATCACCGTACCGGTGGATGTCGATACGCTTAAATATTTGCAAACTGACGAAGTCTCGCTGAATTTGAAAGTAGGACAGGTAGCTAAAGTTACGGCTACAGCTACGTATAAGGATGAGTCGGAGAAGGATGTATCCAAGCCGGCTGTCTGGTCCTCATCCCGAATTATTGTTGCTACAGTTAAAGACGGCAGCATTAAGGCACAGGGTAAAGGTAAAGCTGTCATTACGGTGAAATATGCAGGTAAAACGACGAAGGTACAGGTGAACGTTCAGTAAGAAAAAAGGGGTGTCCCAAAAGCCATGGAAATGGCAATGGGGCGCTCCTTTGCTTTAGAGAAGGATATTCGTTGGCACTCAGATGGACGCTTCGCGAACGGACCGTTGTTCCAATCGCTGTTGTGACCAGATTTTTTCTATTCCCCTTAGCGGTGAAAATCCGGGCACAAAGGCGACCGCTTCCGCTTTTCCACAATCGTTCCGTCCTCTCCGCTGCTTTAAGCGAAAAAAGCTTCTGTAATCCTTCTAAAATCATAAAAAAACCGTTCTTTGATAAAATGGAAGTGTCGAGCAACCTTTTCACCTTCATGTGGCTGGCCAGACGGCAGCTTCTCTCCCGATCTACATGCGGGAGGAGGTTTACCGCTTAGAAGCTATGACTTATCCTTCTTGGCTGGTATGTTGCGCGTAAGCGACTCCGTCAGACGCTTGCCGGTCGGCGTTTGGGCCAGGCCGCCTTTGGCGGTTTCGCGGTGCTTGGATGGCATCGCGCTGCCGACTTCGAGCATCACGTCGATGACTTCGTCAGACGGGATGGCGCTGCGCACACCCGCCAGAGCCATATCCGCAGCGGCAAGCGCGGTCACGGCTCCCAGCCCGTTGCGCACGATGCACGGAATCTCCACGAGCCCGGCGACGGGGTCGCAAATCAGGCCGAGCGTGTTCTTGAGCGCGAGGCCCACTGCATGAATGGCCTGCTCTGGCGTACCGCCGCGCAGCTCGACCATAGCGCCTGCGGCCATCCCGATGGCTGAGCCAATCTCGGCCTGACAGCCTCCCTCCGCACCGGAGATGAAGGAATTGTTGGCGATGACGTAGCCAATCGCCCCAGCGGCGAACAGTCCGCGCACCATATGCTCGTCATCCCAGCCGAACCGCTCCTGCGCGCTGATGAACACGCCGGGGATGACCCCGCATGAACCCGCGGTAGGCGTGGCAACAATGCGACCCATGGACGCATTGACCTCCGACACGGAGAGGGCGTACGCCATGGCGAGTGCCGAGGCATCGCCAGAGCAGGTTTCCCCTGCACGCAAATATTCCGCCAGGCGTTTGCCGTCGCCGCCCGTCAATCCGCTGCGGGATACAGTGTCCTGTGTTTGCCCGCGATGAACGGCTTCCTTCATGACTTTATAATAATCAGACATTTGGCGGAAGATTTCTTCCTCCGGTGTGTTCGTCTCTTGTACCTGTTCCTTGATCATCAGGCGACCAATCGTAGTGGATTCCTCGGCGCACAAGGCACCTAATTCATGCAGATGGCTAAACCGCATCGGATTCAGCTCCTTTTTTCAAATTAATCATTTTGATTTCATACATATGAGGCAAAGCCCGCAGTTCGGCAATTAATTCAGCAGAAGCGGGGCTATCGGTTTCAATAGCAGTGAGCGCTTCGCCATCCCGGCCTTTGCGATCCACGTGCATGTAGGCAATGTTAATGTCAGCCGCACCCAGCGCCGAAGTCACCGCGCCCAATGTTCCGGGCTTATCCGAGTGAAGAAGCACCAGCGTAGGCAGCTCTCCAGTCAGATTGACCCGGAACTCGTTAAGCTGCTGGACATGAATGTTTCCGCCGCCGATGGAGGAGCCTAGCAGCGTGCGCTGGTCTTCACCTTTCCATAGCTCGAAGCGGACCGTGTTCGGATGGGGGGCGGGCAGTCCGCTGACAGCGAACTCTACTTCCATCCCGGCCTGCTCTGCACATTGCTCCGCATCCGGAATCCGGTAGTCGTCTGTATCGTAATTCAGCAGTCCGGCAATGAGTGCCAGGTCTGTGCCGTGTCCCTTGTACGTATCGGCAAATGAGCCGTACAGCGTCAGGCGGGCACGGTCAGGTTGCGCACCGAGCCAGTGCCTGGCAACACGTGCGAGCCGCACCGCGCCAGCGGTATGTGAGCTGGAGGGTCCGGTCATAGCCGGACCGATAATGGAAAATACATCTTTGAAACGCATGGTGTGGCCCCCTGTATGTTTGAATACCATAGTATATGGTGCTGCCGCGCTTTTGCACGGGTGTGACGGTTTCTAATGCTGACGCAGCATGTAAGCACAAAAAAGGACAGGATAAGGAAATTTCCCTTATCTCTGTCCTCGTTACCTGAGAGTTTCGTGCGGTGTATACCGCCTTACCCCTTGGGTGGCTTGCGCTCTCTCCAGAGTTGCGTCAGATGACGATACATGGACCTGAGAGATTATCCGCCAGCCGGGTGCTGACGTCTTGCTCCTTCGGTGCTGCCGGATGTGATTCCCGGACAGGCTCTCCCGTCATCTTCATTCGCGTATACCGTTCAACAATTCCTCCTAAGCGTAATGTATGCCATGCCCAGTGTCAATCACAGGTTGGAATTTTACAGAATCAGGTACCTTCTCAATAAAAAAGATTAAATTTTACATAATTATGGATGAAAACAGGAAGGAATTAGAAGGTTAATAGCTAATCTGATAGAGGACAAGCTAATTTATGGAATAATGGGAGGGACATTTACGTATGGTAAAAGGTTTCCGGTTCACAGGTTCACGCTTAAAAGGAATGCTGCATCTGGCGGCAATCGTATCACTGCTGGTAGGACTCTTCGTTCCATTCGGCCAGGTCAAGGCAGAGGGCTCGTTGACGGTAGCGGAAGCGCTTCAGCGTCAAAGCAGCGGAGGTACGGTGACGGTAGAAGGCTACGTCGTCGGACATGCCACCGGATCGAAAACAGCTAATTTCTCTGCCCCGTTTGCAAACGATTTTAACGTACTGATTGCGGATCAGGCGAGTGAACGCAATACGTCTAATCTGTTAAATGTACAACTGACATCCGCGTATAGAGGACCATTCGGGCTGTCAGGCCATCCTGAGCTGATCGGCAGTAAAATTCGCGTGACGGGTACGCTCGGTGCCTATAACAATTTTGGCGGCGTGAAAAGCCCAAGCGCTGTGGAGCTGGTAAGCGGAAGCGAGCCTGGAAATCCTGGTGATCCGGGCGAACCTGATCCTGGTACCCCGGGTCAACCCGGTACGACATTACCGGATGGAAAAGGCAAAAAAGTGCTGTTCGATAATACGCACGCACAGACAGCCGGAGCAGCAGATTGGGTTATTGATGGAGCCTTTTCCGATTTTGCGGGCGGACTGCGTAATGCAGGTTTTACCGTGGACCAGTTGGACCGTTCCATTCCTTTTACCTATGGAGAGCAGGCTATAACGTACGACAAGCTGCGTCCATACGATGTGTTCATCATTGGTGAAGCCAATGTTGCCTTTAAGGCATCCGAGCAGGCCGCACTGGTGCAATATGTGAAGAATGGAGGCAGCGTCTTCTTCATTTCTGACCACTATAACGCTGACCGGAACAAAAACCGTTGGGATTCCTCCGAGGTTATGAACGGCTACCGCCGTGGAGCCTATTCCAATCCGGCCAAAGGCATGACTACAGAAGAAGCTGCATCACCAGCTATGCAGGGATTAACCAGTTCCGACTGGCTGGCGACGAACTTTGGCGTTCGTTTCCGCTACAATGCACTTGGTGACGTGAACGCTACGGATATCGTAGCGGCAGATCAATCCTTTGGCATTACGAAGGGTGTACGTTCGATTGCAATGCATGCTGGTTCTACACTGGCGATTATTGACCCGACCAAGGCGAAAGGAATCGCTTATATCCCTACAGGCACGAAAAAATGGGGCAATGCCGTGGACCAGGGTGTCTATAACGGCGGGGGTCGTGCTGAAGGACCTTATGCTGCTGTAGCCAAGGTAGGTCAGGGCAAGGCAGCGTTTATCGGAGATTCTTCGCCAGTTGAGGATGCCACGCCGAAATATGTACGTGAGGAAAACGGACAGTCGAAGAAGACGTACGATGGATTCAAGGAAGTGGACGATTCCACCTTCCTGGTACAGACGGTCCAATGGCTCGCATGGAAGCAGGACTATACGAAGCTGTCCGATGTGGCGGGCCTGACGCTGGACCAGCCAACACAGCTACTACCGTTTGAGGAGCCTGCGGCTTCCACGGAACCGCAGCCTGAGCCTTGGGCTGCTCCGGCAGCGGGCTACAAATGGTACGATCCAAGAACGTTCAAATCCGGCTCCTATGGAGCGGCTTCGTAACTAACGAAGAGAGTACAATTTGAGCTGGACCAGCCAGTCGCTTGATCCCTTTAAGGGGGTCAGGCGGCTTTTTTTGCGCTGAAAATTAACCTGTGGTTGGTTATTTCATTACATTTTGTGCCAGAAAGGTCGCGCTGCTGCTGAATCATTGGTTTTTTAAATGATCATGATAGTCTAATCTTAATTGATATATCCATATACTGGTGATAGGATGAATTCAAATTATTCCGACTAAATCGGTATGTAATGTTGATGAGAGGTTTAACATCAAGCGTGGCGTGCATAAGCAGGACAAGGCCATGGAGAACGGAGGAAGCACACACATTGAGTATCGAGCCGGTGTTGGAGATCAAAGGGTTAACGGTATCTTTTCGCATTAAGGATCAATATTACCCCGCAGTTGACCATCTCGATCTGACGGTCAACCCCAATGAGGTGCTGGCTGTGGTCGGGGAATCCGGCTGCGGCAAAAGCGCGCTGGCGCTTTCGATAGCACAACTGCATGATCTGGAGCGTACCCGCGTGGAGGGACAGATTCTTTTTAAAGGCACGGATCTGAATCGTCTCTCCACAGGGCAAATGAACAAAATCCGCGGAGCAGGCATCGGCATGATTTTTCAGGACCCGCTGACAGCACTGAATCCGCTAATGAGCATTGGTAAGCAAATTGAGGAAAACCTCGATTATCATACGACCCTCTCTACGAAGCAGAAAAAGGCACGTGTGCTGGAATTGCTGGAGAGTGTGGATATTCCGAATCCCGTACGTGTATACGACCAGTATCCGCATGAGCTGTCAGGGGGGATGCGGCAGCGTGTGATGATTGCGATTGCCATCGCTTGTCGTCCTTCCCTCATTATTGCAGACGAGCCGACTACAGCGCTTGATGTAACCATTCAATCTCAAATTCTCGACTTGCTCAAGCAGCTTCAACAGGAGACTGGAAGCGGCATTATCCTGATTACGCACGATCTTGGCGTTGTAGCAGAGGTGGCGGACCGCGTGGTGGTCATGTATGCCGGAGAAATCGTGGAAAGCGCCAATGTTTTTGAATTGTTCCGACAGCCCCAGCATCCGTATACGCGTTCTTTGCTCGCATCCATGCCGGGATCGCATACCAAGGGAGAACCGTTGCACGTCATCGGAGGAATCGTCCCTTCCTTGCAGGATATTCCCCGCAATAGCTGCCGCTTTGCTCCACGTATCCCCTGGATTCAGCATGAAACGCATGAGGATCATCCCCTTTTAAGTGAGGTTTCTCCCGGGCATTGGGTCCGCTGTACATGTTATCAGCATTTTCATTTTGAAGACGAGGCAAAGGGGGAAGCTGCTCATGGCACTGCTGGAGCTAAATGATCTGAGAGTCCATTATCCGGTGCGCGGTGGTTTCTTCCAGCGTGTGGTCGATCAGGTAAAAGCGGTGGATGGTGTGTCCATCAGCATTGAGGCGGGTCAGACGTACGGGCTGGTTGGAGAATCCGGCTGCGGAAAAACGACTACAGGAAGGACGATCATCGGTCTAAATAAGCTGACGAGTGGACAGATTCTTTTTAAAGGAAAGGACCTTGCGGCCCTGAGCCGTAACAACCTCCATCCGCTGCGGAGAGACATTCAGATGATCTTTCAGGACCCGTATTCCTCGCTCAATCCGCGTAAGCGTGTGCTGGATGTCATCGCTGAGCCGTTGCGGAATTTCGAAAGGCTGAGTAGTGAGGAGGAACGCCGAAAAGTTCAGACGCTGCTGGAAAAGGTCGGCTTGAACGCCGATGCGGCCTACAAATATCCACATGAATTTTCCGGGGGACAGCGGCAGCGGATCGGCATTGCACGTGCGCTCACGTTGAATCCAAAGCTGATCATTGCCGATGAGCCGGTATCAGCGCTGGATGTGTCCGTTCAGGCACAGGTGCTTAATTTTATGAAGGATGTGCAGCGGGAATTTAATTTGACGTATTTGTTCATCAGCCACGACCTCGGTATTATCCGCCATATGTGCGACCAAATCGGGATTATGTACCGGGGGCGTCTGGTGGAGCAGGGAAGCGAACAGGATATTTATGAGCATCCGCAGCATTTGTATACCCAACGGCTCATTGCGACCATTCCGAATATAGATCCTGCCAAGCGGCTGGACAATGCTCAAAGAAGGCGAACGCTGTTGTCCTCCTACAAAACAGAACTGCCCAAACATCTGGACGAGAACGGCAAGCCGTTTGCGCTAAAAGCGGTAAGCCCGTCCCATCAAGTCGCTTTACCATAAAGGGGGGACAAAATATGTGGAAATTTACACTGCGTCGGCTGCTGATCATGATCCCTCAGCTGTTTGCTTTGAGCATACTTATCTTTTTTCTGGCGAAGGCCATGCCGGGAGATGCCCTGACAGGACTCATAACCTCGACACCCAATTTGAATCCGGCGGCGCTGGAGGAGCAACGGCAAAAATTAGGGCTGAATGATCCGGTGTGGGTACAATATGGCAACTGGCTTGCCCGATTGGCTCATGGGGATTTGGGAAAATCGTATGTACATAAAATCGGCGTCACCGATCTGATCGGTAGCCGTCTGGGAAACACGTTCTTTTTGGGTGTGGTGATCCTGATTTTGACGTATCTGATCGCGATTCCGCTCGGTGTACTTAGTGGACGTTATCAGCATAGTCCGCTGGATAAAATCGTGGTGGGCTATACCTATCTCAGCTTTGCGACTCCCTTATTTATACTCGCGTTGCTGCTGCTGTACATGTTCGGCTTCAGGCTTGGCTGGTTTCCGACCAGCGGCAGTGTGGATGTGGGCGTGGAGCCGGGAACCTCGGCATATTACATCAACAAGGCTTACCATCTTATATTGCCAGCGGTTACAGGAGCATTGCTCAGTACGACAGCCACGATTCAGTATTTGCGCAATGAGGTCATCGACACACGGTTAAAGGATTTTGTGAAAACAGCGCGTTCCAAAGGGGTACCCGAGGGGAAAATCTATTCCCGTCATATTTTCAAAAATTCGCTGCTGCCGATTGCCGCCTTTTTGGGCTATGACCTGACGGGAGTGATTGCGGGCAACATTTTCCTTGAATCCATCTTTGGGTATCCGGGGCTGGGTCAGCTATTTCTCCAGTCCATCACCCAACGCGATTTTTCAGTCGTGACAGCGCTGGTGATGATTTCCGGCTTTCTGGCATTATTGGGGACCCTTTTGTCTGATGTCATCCTGAGCAAGGTCGATCCTCGCATTCGGATCGAATAACGAACAACTTCAGAGGAAGGGGAGGGATGTAAGGTGTCCATACAGGTGGAGGAGGTTTTCACGCCGGAGATCATTCGTAAATCACCATCCAGCTGGTCTGTACTGCGCCGCGAGCTGGTGCGTGACAAAACGGCGCTGGTATCCATCGCGTTTGTGGTTTTGTTTTTGATCTTTATTTATTCATCCGTTCTGTTTGTGAATCAGGATGTAGTTACGACGGTGGATTTGGGCGCGATCCGTGAGGCTCCAAGCTCGGTGCATTGGCTGGGCACGGACCGGGCAGGCAGAGATATTTTCGGTCAGCTGGTCATTGGGGCGCGTAATTCCTTCACGATTGGCTTCACGATTACGCTATTATCCGCTGCCATCGGCTTGACGCTGGGACTGCTGGCCGGTTTTTATGGCGGCTTGGTTGACAACATCATCATGCGGATCATTGATTTTATTCTGGTGCTTCCGTTTTTGATGCTGGTGATCGTATTCGTCAGTATTGTCCCCAAGAGCGGCATAGGATCTTTTATTTTCATCATGACCGCTTTTTTGTGGATTGGAAAAGCACGCCTGATTCGAGCCAAGGTACTGTCGGAGCGGGAGCTGGACTATGTGCAGGCCTCCAAAACGCTCGGCACACCTAATTGGAAAATCATCTGGTTTGGCGTACTGCCCAATCTCAGCTCGGTTGTGATCGTCAATCTGACGCTCAGCCTCGCGGGAAATATCGGGATTGAAACTGGACTTTCCTATCTCGGCTTTGGGTTGCCAGAATCCACGCCAAGCTTGGGTACGCTGGTGAGCTACGCCAATGACCCGGATGTATTACAGAATAGCTGGTGGATGTGGTTGCCTGCTTCTTTACTTATTTTGGTGCTAATGCTGGCGATCAACTTTATCGGCCAGGCGCTCAAACGTGCCACGGATGCCAGACAACGATTGGGTTAATCGAAGTTCAATGATAAGGACAATGACAAGGAGGGGCTTACAATGGTTAAACGCTGGAAAAAAGGAATTCTGCCTGTTCTATCTGCAATTTTGGTGCTTTCTCTGGCCGCGTGCAGCGGCGCGCCTTCTGCTTCAAATGGAGGAAAATCGTCTGACGGTACAGGCGGCTCAGGATCAGACAGCAAGCAGGTGAATGCGACAGCGCTGGCGAAGGCGGTCAAGAATGATAAGGCACCGATTAAGGGCGGCGTCATCAATTATGCACTTGTGTCCGATACCCCTTTTGAAGGGATTCTGAATCCTGTATTTTATGATGGCAACCCGGATTTTGAAGTCTTCCAATTTTTCTATCCTTCTTTGTTTTCGATTGATTCCAATCTGAATATTGACGATAAAGGAGCGGCGACGATTTCCTTTTCCGCAGACAATAAGGCGGTGACTGTCAAAATTGATCCCAAGCTGAACTGGACAGACGGTAATCCCGTAACGGCGGAGGACTATGCCTTTTCCTATGAAGTCATCGGTCACAAGGACTACGAGGGTCCGCGTTACGATAGCTTTATGACCAATATTGTGGGCATGGAGGAGTATCATGCGGGTAAGGCCAAAACGATTTCCGGCATCAAGGTGCTGAATGAGAAAGAGGTTACCATTCAGTTCAAGGAGCCTAATCCTTCGGTGAAATCGGGACTCTGGTCTACGCCACTGGAGAAAAAGGTATTCCAGAACATCCCGGTGAAAGATATGGCCGGATCTGATCCTGTCCGTAAAAATCCGATTGGCTATGGGCCGTTCAAAATTAAATCTATGGTCACAGGTGAATCTGTGGAATTTGTCAAAAATAAGGATTATTTTCACGGTGAGCCCAAGCTGGATGGCCTTCATTTGAAGGTTGTGAACCCGAATGTCATTACAGAAGCGCTGAAAAGCGGAGAAATTGACTGGGCCAGCTATCCAACCACCCGTTACGATGAAGCCAGCAATCCGAAAAATGTACAGTTTCTCGGTCAGGAGGAATTGTCTTATAGCTATGTAGGCTTTAAACTGGGCAAATTCGATCAGGCCAAGAGTCTAAATATTATGGACCCGAACGCAAAGCTGGCGAACAAGTCATTGCGTCAGGCGCTCGGCTATGCGCTGAATAATGAACAGGTCGGCAAGCAGCTCTATCACGGGCTTCGGGTTCCGGCAACGTCCCTGATTCCGCCTGCCTTTAAGGGATATCATGACGTGAACGCGAAGGGCATCACATACGACCCGGACAAAGCGAAAAAGCTGCTGGACGAGGCAGGATATGTGGATACCAATGGAGATGGCTATCGTGAGGACCCTAAGGGTAAGGAGTTGGTGCTTCATTATGCAGCGATGAGCGGGGATGCGACAGCCGAATCACTGGCGAAGTTCTATTTGCAAAACTGGAAGGATGTCGGGCTTCATGTGGAGCTGGTGGACGGTCGTCTGCTGGAGTTCAATTCCTTCTATGATCGTGTGCAAAAGGATGATCCCGGCATCGATATTTTTGGCGGGGCATGGGGAACAGGTTCAGATGTAGACCCTGGTGGGTTGTATGGACGCGGAGCCAGCTTTAACTATTCGCGTTTCACGAGTGAAGAAAATGATAAGCTGTTGCAGGAAGGCGTGTCGGTCAAAGCCTTTGACGACAATTATCGTAAAGATATATATAATCAGTGGCAGGCGTATATGAGTGAGGAAGCTCCAATCGTACCGACGTTATTCCGCTATTCGCTGGAGGCTCTGAATAACCGGGTAGCCAATTACGACATTACCCGTGGCAAGGAGTATGGTGCAGACACGTTTGCCAATATTACGTTGACGGCGGAAAAAGCAGAAGCAGCACAATAATTTAAAAAGAAGCGCGAACCGGAGTGATCCGATCTCGTGCTTCTTTTAGCCTTTTAATTTAACCATCTGCGGAGTTTCGAAAGGAGAGAAAGAAGACGGAAATACGCCAGCTTCAATACTTCATAGCCGTATGCGAGGAACTGCATTTTACGAAAGCTTCTGAAAAGATCGGAATCTCCCAGCCTACGCTCAGTCTGCAAATTAAGGCGTTGGAGGAAGAAC
The DNA here is from genome assembly GCF_059417685.1 of Paenibacillus sp. LT-B23. Taxonomy (NCBI): domain Bacteria; kingdom Bacillati; phylum Bacillota; class Bacilli; order Caryophanales; family Paenibacillaceae; genus Paenibacillus; species Paenibacillus sp. LT-B23. The sequence continues at coordinate 30,640 of NZ_JBSQBM010000009.1, forward strand.
TGGGGATGACTCTCTTTAATCGTGCAGGCAAAAAGATCAAAATGACTGAGGCTGGAAAACTGTTGCTACGGCACAGCGCTCATGCACTCAAGAATTTACAGCAGGCGAAGGCTTCCATTGAGGAGCTTCGCACCGAGCAACGGGGGAGCTTGCGGATCGGTATCGCGTTGCCGGAGCTGGAGGAACCCTTGCAAGAGATGTTTATGGATTTTCATCGTTTGTTTCCTAAAATCAGTCTGCACATCCATCCCTCGTATGAATTGCTGGAGCAGGTGCTGGATAACCGGATGGACCTTGGCATTACGCTGCACTCAGGTATGGATGAAAGGCTCGTCCAGCTACCGCTTCGGACGGAGAGCTATTGTCTTATTGTCCCGGCAGGACATGCGTTTGCCAACCGTTCTTCGATTGCGCTGGACGAGTTGAGGCACATGTCTTGGGTTATGCAGCCAGGGGATCATCCGGGTAGAAGGCACATTGAAAAATGCTTCTGTGATCGCGGGTATCCCTTTGCCACTGCTATGGAGACCCATTCCATTCCTGCGATCCTGTGCTGGGTACAGGAGGGACTGGCAGTGACTATCCAGACCCAATCCCTCGCAGTATCCCTAGATCGTTCTTCCCTTTGTGCAGTACCTATTTCACGGGGAGTACCCGAGATTCGGCTGGAGCTAATTCATCGGTCAGACCGTTACATGGGAGAAGCCATTAAACGGCTGATTGAAAAAATACATGCTGTGCTGACAGAACGTTCAGGCTTGCGTCAGCCCTGATCATGCTACGCGTGTTGAATGCTAATGAGTACGAACTTCCAGCCTGCGTGCAAGCAGCGACATGCTGTAATTAACGGCGAAGTACAGGAAGGCGGCGAATAGTAGAGCAGGAATGACGAAGGACTGATTTTGACCTCCGACAATCTGAATGTTATGCGTCAGCTCCGGCAGACTGATAATGACCGCGAGAGAAGTATCCTTGAGCAGGGAAATGAACTGGCTGACGATGGGCGGCACCATACGGCGGAGCGCTTGGGGCAAAATGATATGCCATAACGTTCTGGAGTAGCTCAGCCCGGAGGAACGTGCAGCTTCGATCTGTCCTTTATGAACGGAGTTCAAACCGCTCCGGACAATCTCGGCGATCATGGCACCCTCGAAGATCGACAGGCCCGTAATGGCTGCCCATTTAAGTGAAATGGAAAGACCAATGGACGGTAAGACCATACCGATGAAGAAGATAATGAGCAATAACGGAAGATTGCGAATCAGATCAATCAAAAAGGCCGCCACCTGCGAAATGACAGGTAAGCGCGTATAGCGCAGGATGCCGAACACGATACCGAGTGCGAAGCTGAACACGATGGAGTACACGGCGACTTCCAGCGTCAGCAGGAAGCCCTCCAGTATAAAACGCACATTTGGCCATACAAACAAGCCGCTGAAATCCATGCGGGCTTCCCTCCTTAGGATGTTTTGGACAGACGACGCTCCATGTACAGAACAAGAAAGCTGAGCGGAACCGTCAATGTAAGGTATAACAACGCTGTAATGGCATAGACGGTGATGGGCATAAAGGTATCCGAGTTAATCAGATCCGAGTAATACATCAGGTCCAGTCCGGCTACTATGGCCAGTACGGAAGAATTTTTGACCAGATTGATGAATTGGTTGCTAATCGCAGGCAGTACAATTTTAATCGCCTGCGGCAAAATAATACTGATCATCGTCTGGTTGTAGCTCAGCCCGGAGGAGCGTGCGGCTTCGAATTGTCCCTTCGGAACGGACTGGATGCCGGCACGTATCGCTTCTGCAATAAAGGAGGCGGTGTACACGGTCAAACCAAGCGTTCCAGATGTAAATCCGTCCAAGGGAACACCCAAAGTGGGAAGTCCCAGATAAAAGAACAACACAACGATCAGCAACGGGATATTACGAATGACTTCTACGTAGACGGTGCCAATCCAGTTCAGCCATTGAAAGGGTGCAATTCGGAGGATAGCGATGATCGCGCCCAGAATAAAGCTTCCAATCAAGGCGATGACACTGGCTTGAACGGTATGAAGCAAACCTTCTATGAAGCGGTCGCTATGGTCGAAAAGTATGTTGATATCAAAAGTAAGCATCTGCGGATGACACCCCCATTATTCGGGTTTAACCCCAAGCCATTGCTCGTGGAGCTTATTGTATTCACCGTTGCTTTTCAGTTCCTTGAGCGTATCGTTAATGGCTTGCAGCAATTCGGTTTGTCCCTTCTTCACCGCAATGCCGTAAGGTTCCTCAGTGAAGTTTCCGCCTACGAGGGTGTAATTCGGATCTTGCTGTTGCATGCCGAGCAAAATAGAGTTATCGGTGGTCAACGCCTGCCCTTGACCTGCCTTGAGTGCGTTGAATGCATCCTGGTAGTTTTCGAACTCCAGTATAGTCGCTTTGGGTGCTTTTTCACGGATATTTTTGGCGGAGGTGGAGCCTTTAACTGCGAGTACCTTGGTAGCCGGGGTCAGGGACTCCAGACCAGTAATCGGGCTTCCTTTTTTCACGAGCAGGGATTGCCCGGCGTTAAAGTAGACATCGCTGAAATCGACCTGCTTTTTACGTTCGTCCGAAATGGTCATGGTTGCGATAATGGCGTCGATGTCCCCGTTTTGCAGCAGGGTGATTCGTGTTTTGGATGTGACTTCCTTCAATTCAAGCTTGGTTTCGTCTCCAAAAATATGTTTGGCTACCGCCTTGGCAATGTCGATATCAAAGCCTTCTACTTTCCCGCTAGCCGGGTCTTTCAGACCGAACAGCTTGGTGTCGTATTTCACCCCAACAACCAGCTTGCCACGCTGCTTGATGGCTTCCAGCCCGTTGGCTGCCGCCGCCTCATTCCCCGACGTTGCCGTTCCTTGCTTGCCTCCACAGCCAGCCAAAACGAGTAGACAGGACAGCATAAGCAGCATAAGGGCACTCCATAAATATCTTTTTCTCATTTGAACAATCCCCTTTCGATTTACATTCTGAATTTACACTCCAGAGGAGTTTGCAAAAATCCTGAATCCATTTAAAGGTCTGTTTAATGATGAATCAGACGGCTCAGGAACAGGCGCGCCCGCTCTTCACCCGGATTCTGAAAAAACTCGGCAGGCTGACTGTCTTCTAAAATCTGTCCTTTGTCCATGAAAATGACGCGATCCGCTACTTCACGGGCAAAGCCCATTTCATGAGTCACAATGACCATGGTGATGCCCTGATGGGCGAGCGAACGCATAACATCCAGTACCTCCCCAATGGTCTCGGGATCCAGAGCGGAGGTAGGTTCGTCAAACAGCATAATTTTCGGATTCATCGCGAGGCCACGGGCGATAGCAACCCGTTGCTGCTGTCCCCCGGACAATTGGGCGGGGTAGCTCTGTGCTTTTTCCTCGATTCCAACACGCTTCAAATAGGTGATGGCTGTTTGAGTAGCCTCTTCCTTCGAGATGCCCAGCACCTTCATGGGTGCGAGTACAATGTTCTCGATTACCTTTTTATGGGGATACAAATTGAAGTGCTGGAATACCATACCGATATTGCGCCGGAAGGCGTTAATATCAATCTTTTTGTCATGTACAGGTATTTCGTTGACGATCAGTTCCCCATCCGATATGGTTTCCAAACGGTTGATGCAGCGTAGCAGGGTGCTTTTACCCGAGCCGGAGGGTCCGATGATCACGACGACCTCGCCCTCCTTAATCTGAAGATTGATGTCTTTAAGTACATGGAAGTGACCAAAATGCTTGTTGACGTTGCGAAACTGGATCAGAAGGCTCACCCCTTTCAGGCTTGGATACATAGCTTGGTAGATTGGCTGGCATGATCAAGCTCTATCAAAATTTCAAAATTTTCTCTCATGATACTATAAGCTTACAATAAAAAACAAGATTTTATGTCATAAAACTTCACTCGAAATATATTTTTTATGTAATTATTCATGAGTGAATCGCTATTTTCACATGTGAATGAGCATGAACACACAATTTAATGTTATTAAATTTGACACGAAATAACGTCCTTCGACATTTCAAGGGAGAAACGTGACAAAAGCAACGCTATGTTTTACAGTAGGGGAGAAGGAATTTAGGGTAAAGGAAGGTTAGTGCAATGACGAAAGCTATTTCACCGCTGGTAACCGCATTGGGCATGGAGCCCCATCCGGAAGGCGGCTGGTACAAAGAGATGTGGAAGTCCCATTTTCAAATTCCGAAGCCTGTACTGCCGGATGTATATTCCGGTCCGCGCTTTGCAGCTTCATCGACGTATTTTTTGCTACACCCGGGCGAGTTCTCCGAGTGGCATGTCGTGCATTCGGATGAGCTGTGGCTGTATCATAGCGGGAGTCCTGTGGAGTTGAAATTGGGTGGAAGCGGAGAACAACCTGGTGAAGAAACGGTGATTATCGTCGGTGCCGATGTGGAGGCAGGACAGCATCCACAAGCGCTGGTGCCAGGCACAGTATGGCAAACGGCACGTCCGCTTGGGGATGAGCCTGTGCTGGTAACCTGTGTCGTTGCTCCGGGATTCCACTTTGACGATTTCAAGCTGATTGCAAAGGGTAAAACTGAATAAAGAAGTTTTTATTGGCGGGTGTGTTCCTTAAATCAACAGGAATGGCCCGCCTGATTTATATTCTCAACCGGGGTTTGATTGTTTCCTAGCTTATAGAGGTGCAGATTGTTTTTTGGCATGGATATTATGGCGCTTTCGAATGTCTTTTGCGAGGTTTTTAATCCGTGTAGTGTTGTATGAACTGCTCTGTTTCCGGTTAATCTTGGAATACACGGCATAGCGATTTCTTCCCATTCGTTTGGCATGGTACATGGCGATATCCGCCTCTTTGAGCAATGTCTGCAAATTCCCCTTCTGGGATGGGTTCAAACTAATGCCAATACTTCCTGTGACAGATAGTCTGTGTCCATGAATGCTGTAGGCGCTGCTGATTTTTCTTAGGAGGAGTTGCGCCAAAATTTTTACCTGGTCGGAATCAAAATTTTTTATAATGAGTAAAAATTCGTCCCCCCCAATTCGAAAAGCCTTTTGGTTCGCATTCATGACTTGTAGCAGATGAAGGCTGACTTCACGTAGCAGCATATCGCCCACCTTGTGCCCATAAGCATCATTAATGGCTTTGAAGCCGTCCAGGTCAATGTATAAAATAGCGGTGCTTTCTTTGCCTTTATATTGCTGCCAAAAGTGGTTGAGCGCATTCCGATTGAACAAACCTGTTACAGGGTCTTGGTAAGCAAGTTTCCTTAGCATAGTTCTTTCCACAAATACGGACCTTAAAAAAATGCCAAGGCATGTCCATACGATCAGGTTTAAGATCAATAAACATAAAAGCATGTAGGAGTTTTGAGCTAAATTCAAGTTCATGTCACCGCCCATATCATTGATAGTTCCCCTTCCTCGCTTTGTGTAAGCCGAGAAAGGGGATTGTTTGATTATTTAATTCTTTTATTTTTATACATCCGTCTATATTTCAAATAGGCACCCAGAAGAATCAAAGACATTCCGCTCAAATAGAAGGGAGCAGGACTGTTTTCTCCTGTCTGCGGTAATTTATTTACCTGCGGAGTACGCCCTGGATCACTGGGGTCCTCGGGGTCCTCAGCAGGGAACTTGATGCCTCCTTTGGGTATGGGTTCATCTTCAATCTTTACAGGTGGAGACGATTTCTGAGGAGGATCAATTTCTGGCGATTCCGGCAGCGCATCGGGTTCTGCAGGAGGCTGCTCAATCTCTGGAACACCCAATGGCACATCTTCATCTTCAACGATCTGTGGCTCATTGGTTACTGGCTTAACGGGTACATTCGGCGTTTCTGTGGGTTCAGGATCTTTATCGCGCTTTTTACCTGAACCCGGATTCGTAGGCGTTCCTGGATTCGTAGGCGTTTCCGGATCAGTAGGTTTACCCGGATCGACAGGGGTCTCTTTTTCATTAGTTACCACAATCTGCTTAATACCTGAGCTTTGTTTAACCGTGGCGTCTATTTTGACCGCTGTCTTCGAGGCTGTTATTTTATAGCCTGCTGGAGCCGCAAGTTCCTCCAGAATATATTCATCATACAGCAATGAATTGAACAAAATTTTCCCGTCTGCATTGGTAGTTTGAATGAGCGGGGCTCTTTTTTGGTTCTTATCATAGAGTGCAAAGCGTGCTCCAGGCAACACCTTGTCAGGATGATCCTGGTCAACCTTGGTCACTTCCAGGCTTCCTGTTATGCCTCCCCCCGAACCTGAACCGGAGGATGTCCGCACGATGATTTCTTTACTGGTTTCTCTCAGCTCCGTAGTTAAGCGGTCGCCCTCAAAATAGACGCTGTTACTCACTTTCGCTTTATCATCCGCTTGAATAAAAGATTGATATTCCAAAATATAGCCGGATGAAATGGCCTGTGTGAAGCCAAGCTCAAAGGATTGCTGACCTTGATCGTTTGTCGTAATTTTCAGCTTATAATCCTGATCCTTGACTAATTCAGTGTCTTTGGCAGCTTCTCCGTTGGCTGATACTTTGGTGGAATACAAATGAAAGGAATCTTCAATCAGGATTTGATTGCTGCTGGGTGTATCCACGATTTTGGCGTTGGAGACATAAGATTGCCCTTCATTGATCCGGATCTGCCAGTCGATCTTATTGCCATTCTGGCTACCGGCTTTTGTAACGTATTCTCCCCCATGAGGCACAGTTACTTTGGCTATCCACTCAGAGATCATGTTTTTTCCATCCATCAGCAGAGCCTTATTGTTGATTTCTTTATCAATAAGCTCTCCCTCCAATGTGGTCTGGAAAGTGATCCAGTAGGGAGTGTTAATCTGTTCATTAAAACGGATACGCAACTCATTGCCGTTGTCAGCGGTGGGAAGAACAAGGGTGTATTGGTCTGCCGACAGTTCAGCTCCCTTTTCCACACCATTCCACCATCCAAGCAGTGTCATGTCATACACTTTGACAGAGCCGGGAACCAGCTTCTGACCTTGCTGTAGCGTATCCTTTATTTCAGCCTGATTCAGGGTTTTACGGTTATAGTTCGTCAAGATGTCCCATGTGATGTGCTTGGAGGCAGCGTTATAGCTTCCTTGCTTGGCACCGTTCTGCTGTGTCAGATTGTCAGGCCATAGCCGGGCTTCGGCTTCAGCAGAGTAGGGCGTTCCATTTTGCACCCATGAGATGGAAGCTTTATTCCAGAACTCCGGCTTGCTCGTATCCTTTTTCCATTCATTGTTAAATGTTGTTAAATAGCTGATGGTATACGCGTCCTGGATCGTTTTATGGAAACGTATCGTGAATCCTTGCTTATAGTCTTGCGATAAAGGAATCAATTCATAATCTGCTGGTGATGTTAGCGTTGATTTTCCGTCCGCGCTTTGGATCTTTAATGTATCTGGTAAAAGAGCCAGACCGCCATTCGGAAACGTATCGTTGATCACAACCTGATTCATCGTGTATTTATCCGTATTGATGGCAATAACCCAGGGAATCGTTTTTGTGTTGTAGTTCGGTTCCTTGAAGCCTTTCACAATGACCCCGCTTTTAAGCTCGGTAGTGGTATCTTTGGTTACTCCATCAGACGTTACGGTATTCGTTATCCGTTCATTTTTAAGTACACGATCTACCGCCTTGGTTTGATAACGGATCGTGTATGCTGTCTCCACATCGGAGTTGAAGCGTAAATCGAAGCCGTTGGCCGTTTCATTGCTAACCAGTGAGACGGTATATTCGGAGGAAGGAAGTTCCTCAGAAGTAGCTCCTTTGTACACTTTAAGTGAACCGGCCACGAGCTGCTGGCTCTTGTTGAAACGGTCAGCTAACACGGCTTTCCCGGCGGGAATTTTCTTTTCGCCAAAATTATACTTGATCGCCCAGGATACCGTTTGAGTAACCGGGTCGTATTGCTCCATTTTTTTGGACAAAAATTCGCCGCGTTGAACGGTTACTGTAGCTGTTGCAGAAGCTTCTTTCGTATTGCTGCCTGAAAAAGTGGCTGTGTTGGAAAAACGGGATTCTTCGCTGGTGATGTTAGTGGAGTATTGGATTCGATATGCGTTGCGGATGTTTTCATCTTTAAAACGGATGATGAAGCCGGTACCAGCCGAATCGGCTTCCAGCGTATACTTATCCCTATCCACCGGATCACGCAGCAAGGTTGAACCATCCACATTGATTTGCAAATGGTATAACTGGATAGAGTTCCTTACCAATTCCAATCCTTGGGGAGTCGGGTCGGTGACTACAGCATGTTGGACCGTATCCAATTGTTTATTTACGTCAATCGTCCAATCAATCTGATGGGTTCCATTGGCTTTCCCTTGCTTATCCAAGGAAGATCCTCCCGCAGGCTTGATATTTACGACTGCTGTTTGTACTCCACCCTTGATCGGGATGGCAATAATGACCTCTGTACTGCCTTTTTCTATTTGCTTGCTGAACTCGGTCTTAACCTCCAGCTTTCCGCTGACATTGGAATGGCTCTCCACGTAATCGTTGAAAGTCATGACCACTTTGCCTTGGCGGTCTACCGTGAAATGGCCAACATTTCCATCTGCCGTAACCAAAGGAGAGGAGATATCTGTGTAGATTTCAAATTGCTCGGGCAATTGAAAGGTAAAAGTGTCTCCGGCTTTGTACGTATTGTTGGGAAGCTCCCAGTCATAAATGAGATGGACTGCATCATCAATGTCCAAGCGACTATCGGGATTGTATACCGCATCAATCACTTGACCGGTCGCATCGGTCAGGGTGAGTTTCGTTAATATACTCGCTTGAGCAGCTTCTTCAGAATTTGTGGCGACCGCTGTTTGAACAACAGGAGCTGGTAGGGAAGGAGGCTTCTGCTGTTCTGGTTCTATGACTGGTTCTGTTTCGGGTACTACGATATCATATACATCATTTGTAACGGTTTGCCCTGCCTCGGTTCCAGCAATCTCCGGCTGATCCGGGGCAGGAATTTGAGCATAAGCTTGGGTGATACCAAAAAAGCTTTGTAAAATGAGTAATAATGCAATAATCATTACATTCCATTTTTTTCTCATACTCTATTTAAGTCTCCTTTCTAAAGATTACTGTATAAAGATTACTGTATAAAGATTACTGTATATTGTATTCATGTCCGGGCGTTTATAGCATCCCTCCTTCTTTCCCGGAAGTAATATATTCAACGGACTAAGAGTCTGTCCAATGAAATAGAGATACCCCCTACGCTGCAAATTAAGTAAATCTGAGTAGCAAAGGGTGTTCGGATATGGCGAACAGATCCAGCTTTAGGTGCTTTGTCGGGCCTGAACAATGAGGCGATGTGTCGGATTTACAAGAGGGTCACAGGTAATTAATGTGAGCAGCTTTTGATTTTCAAAGCTTTTCAGAACGGAGACGTCTGTAGGAGCGACAATCGAAATTTTATAGACTGTATAACTATATTGTTCACCCTTGGTATTAATCATGATTTTATCTCCAATCTTTACCTCGTTCAGCCGATTAAATAAACGTCCTGCTGTACGCGCACGGTGGGCTGCTATGGCGGCGTTTCCTGTCTGCCCCATAGCTGCCGTTTCCGACATATGTACAGATGCGTGCTTCATATTATCCCAAGTTGCACCCTCCAGCACAGGAAGCTTCAAATCAATGCGATTAATGCTAATGGTGGCAATGGGGAGTTGCTTAGGGTCTGGTTCATTTGCGGGTACCGAAGGACCTCGTGTGGTTTCGATGCCCGTGTTTTCTGCAAGCTTGCTGGACAAGTGCTTATAGCCGTCGATAATGCTAGGGTTCAGTACCTCTGCTTCTTTCAAAAGCTCGCTCTGCTTCCGATCTTCGTTCCATTCATTGGCTTTAGGAAACAAAATAATGAGTAATCCCAAGGCGATGAACAAGTATGATAGCTTACGCAATCTAAAAACCTCCCTAACATATGTAAGGTGTATCACATACTGATTTTAAAAATCCTCCCTTTCCCATTTAGTGTAGTCTGAGAAAGGGAGGGTATGATTATTTTTATTTTTTGCCCATCCGTCTATACTTCAGATACGCGCCACAAATGATCATAGCTAGACCTGTTAAATAGAAGGGAGCAGGGCTGTTTTCTCCTGTTTGTGGCAATTTATTTGCCAATGGTGAAACATTCGGATCTTTCGGTACGTCAGCAGGAACTTTGATTCCACCGCGAGGCAGAGAGTCGTCATCACTTTCCACGGGGGGATTAGGTTCCTTATTAGGTTTAATGATTGGTAATTTCGGTTTTGCTTTCGGTGCAGGTGTAGATTCAGGCACAATACCACCCGTTGGCAGGCCCCCATCATCATCCGTCTGTTTTTTGTCAGGTGTAGATTCAGGCACGATGCTATCTAATACCGGGCTCTCACCATCCACAGTCTGTTCTTTATTGTCCACTAAAGGAACGGATATAGACGCCGTAGTTGTTGTTTCAGGCTCCTTGTCGCGTTTTTTGCCTGATCCTGAGCCGGTAGACGTACCTGGATTAGTAGGCGTACCAGGCGTACCCGGGCTGGTAGGTGTACCAGGCGTACCTGGATTGGTAGGTGTACCAGGCGTGCCCGGATTAGTAGGTGTACCAGGTGTACCCGGATTGGTAGGTGTACCTGGATCTGTGTTGTTTTCTTTTTGGTTGGTTACCACAACCTTCTTTATGCCGGCACTTTGTTTGATCGTATCGTCTATTTTGATTTCAAGCTTACTATCCATTATTTTATAGCCTTGGGGAGCTACAAGCTCTTCCAAGATGTAATCATCATGGAGCAATGCAGAGAACACAATCTTCCCTTCCGCATTGGTAGTTTGAATGATTGGGGCTCTTTTCTCCGCTTTATCATAGAGCGCGAATTTTGCTCCGGGCAGTACCTTATCAGGCTCATCTTGATCAACCTTTGTAATTTCGAGGCTTTCTTTAATACCGCTGCCTGAACTGGAGCCGGAAGAAGTCCGCACAATAATTTCTTGATTCGTCTCCTTCTGTTCTGTCGTTAAGCGATCCCCTTCAAAGGTTACTTTGTTGCTCACCTTTTCTTTGTCAGCTGCATCAATGAACGCTTGATATTCCAGGATAAAGGCGGAGGAGATCTCCTTCGTGAAAGCAAGCTCAAAAGTTTCCTGACCTTGAGCATCTGGCTTGAAAATGAGCTTGTAATCACGATCCCTGGTTAGTTCTGTACTCTTGGTAACCTTCCCGTTTTCAGACACCACAGTTGAATACAGATGAAAGGAATTCTCGATCAGAATCTGATTGCTGCTGGGATGATCCACAATTTTGGCATTTGTTACTTGAGACTGTCCTTCGTTTATACGGATTTGCCAGTTAATTTTATTCCCGTTCTGGCTGCCGCTTTTAGAAACATATTCTCCACCGTGAGGTAAGGTTACTTGGGCTGACCATTCTGAGATTATATTTTCTCCATCCAGAAAAAGGGCCTTATTGCGGATTTCTTTTTCAATAAGTTCTCCTTCCAGCGTGGTTTGGAACGTAATCCAATATGGGGTTTGAATCTGATTGTTAAATTGGATACGCAACGTGTTGCCATTTTGTTCGGATGGAAGAATAAGTGTGTACTGGTCTGCTGGTAATTCGGAGCCCTTTTCCACGCCGTTCCTCGATCCATTCAGTGTCATGTCGTACACTTTAACGGAGTTTGGCAGTAGCTTCTGACCTTGCAGCAATGGATCTTTTATTTCCGGTTGTTTCAGGGTCTTACGGTTATAGTTGGCCTTAATGTCCCATGTGATGTGCTTGGAGCTGGCATTGTAGCTTCCTTGCTTGGCTCCATTTTGTTGTGTCATGATATCCGGAAAGAGCCGCGCGTCTGCTTCTGCAGATTTTGAATCTCCGTCCTGCTGCCATTCAATGACGGATTTATTCCAGAACTCTGGCTTCGTCGTATCTTTCTTCCAGTCATTATTGAATGTGGTTGAATATTTGATCGTATAAGTATCTTGAATTGGTGCATGGAAAATGATATTAAACCCTTGTTTATAATCCGTTGATAACGGAATAAGCTCATAATCTGCAGGGGCTTGAAGTTCCGTTTTCCCGTCAGCGGATTGGATTTTCAAAGTGTTCGGCAACAAGGCCAGGCCGTCGTTGGGAAATACATCCTTGATGACGATATCGTTCATAGTATATTGATCTTCATTGATGGTAATAACCCAAGGTATGAATTTTGCGTTGTAGTTTGGCTCCTTGGATTCTTTAATAATAATTCCACTTTTAAGTTGTGCGGTGGCATCCTTAGAGACTCCACCTGAAGTCACACGGTTCGTTACCTTATCATCTTGATATACACGTTCTTTGGCTTTCGTTTGATAACGAATGGTATAGGCAGTATCCACATCGGAGTTGAATTGGAGATCAAAGCCGTTGCTGTCCAAATCATTCGTAACCGGGGAGACGGTATATTCTGAGGATGGAAGCACCTCTTGAGTGTCGTCTTTGTATATTTCAAGTGAATCGGGAAGCCATACCTGACTGTTGTTGAACCGATCACTTAACAAGGCTTTGTCGGCAGGTATTTTCTTTTCGCTGAAGTTGTACTTGATCACCCAAGATACCGTTTGTGTAACAGGGTCGTAACTTTCCACCTTCTTGGACAAAAATTCTCCGCGATCAACTTGCACGGTAGCGGTAGCAGAGACACCATTCATAGAGTCTCCCGAAAAAGTAGCTGTGTTGGAGAATCGGGTTTCGTCACTTGTAATATCTGTGGAATACTGAATCTGATAGGCTTGGCTAATGCTCCCGTCTTTAAAACGAATAACAAAGCCCGTACCGGCTTGATCTGGTTCGAGCGTATACTTGTCCCCGCTGATTGGGTCCTTAACTACCGTCGAGCCGTCAATATTGACTTGCAGATTATACAGTTGGAAGGAGTCTCGCAACAGCTCCAGCCCTTGAGGAGTCGGGTCTGTTACGATCGCATTCTTTACGGTGTCCAATTGTGTATTCACATTAATGGCCCAGTCAATCTTGTTTTTGCCGTTAGCTTTTCCTTGTTTACTTATTGGGGGCCCAGAAACGGGTTTGATGTTGACGATGGATGTTTGTACCCCGATCTTAATTGGAGTCGCAATAATGACTTCTGTGCTGCCCTTTGCAACTTCCTTACTGAACTCGGTTTTTACTTGCAGTTTTCCGCTTACGTTGGAATGGTTCTCTACGTAATCGTTAAAGGTCATAATGACCTTCCCTTGACGATCTACTGTAAAGGTACCAACCGCTCCATCTGTTGTAATCAACGGAGACGAGATATCTGTGTAAATTTCAAATTGTTCCGGTAAGTTAAAGGTGAAGGTATCGCCTGCTTTATACTGATTGTCAGGAATCTCCCATTCATAGCTCAGCTGGACTGCCGCACCAATGTCCACACGGACGCCGGGATTATCGACAGCATCAATGATATGGCCGGTTTCATCCGTCAAGATCAGCTTGGTTAAAATATTGTCTGCTTGAACTGAGCTGGCTGCTGCCTGAATCATGGGAGCTATGCTGGGAGGTGCCTCTAATGGTTCAGGGTTCGGAATACCGTATACATCTTCCATAACTGTATTCGCAGTATCGCTTACAGCGCTTTCTGGTACAGCCGCGGTCGAAGTGTCTGCGTAAGCCAGCGCTGCACTAAAAAAGCTTTGGAAAATAAGCAATAGCACAATGATCGTTACATTTATTTTTGTTCTCATACTCTTAAGTAAGTCTCCTATTCATCATAATATTATGGAAAGTACCCGGGCGGATTTGGTTCCCCCCTCTTTCTTGTCCCGGAAATAGTATATTCAACATCTTAGTTTTTAAATGACTGACTAGATATACAATACCTTCCTTATCTCAACAATTTCTCAACAAGAATAGAAAAAAGCCCTGATCGCAGTGATCAGGGCTTTCTAAAAAAAATTAATATTGCTTTGTTTTTGTGTATTTGGAGGGTTCTTTGGCCATTGCAAACTTCTGTTTTCCGCTTTTTAGAGCGGCATCTACTGTAGTGTCAACGATAACCCATTGATTGTTGATATTGACTTCATTCCAGGCGTGGTAGGTATTCACATAGGAGGATTCGCCCATAACCAGCTTCGTTGGAACATCCACACTTCGAAGCATGGCGGCGAACAGTGAAGCGTATCCATAGCAAATATCTTTTTGCGAAACTATTGTACGATCAATTTGTGGAAGGTAGTCTGTTGATAGGTTGAAAGGCTGATTGGAATCGTATTTAATATGACTAATGACATACTCGTAAATACGTTTCACCTTTTCATCATCTGTCGTTGCACCCTTGGTTAATTCCTTGGCTTTCCGAATCGCCTGATTCGTATCGCTCCAGTCAATATTTTGAATAGAATTGAGGTATATGGTTTTACTGTCATTCAAATTTAACAGGACCGTTTCTTCACCTATCACTTTATACTGGTTGCCAGTTAGCTGTTCCAATAAACGAATGTTATAATTGCCATTGCCCATTTGAAGAGCGAATGCTTCCTCAGGCTTGCTCGAATTCAGATAATAAGAGTATTTCTCCGCATCCTTGGTAATTACAATCTTGGTTTTGACATTGGAGTTGACAGGATAACGTATACTAACAATACCGTGGTTTACGTTGTTTTGATTCAGCCATGCCTGACTTTCGGCAGCAAATGCTGTCGTATGTAGGGGGATGGATAACAAAAAAACCAAAATAATTAAAAAAGATGACATTTTCCTCATAGAAAAACTTCCTTTCGGCGGCCAGGCTGCCATCTTAAAAAGAAGGCCCTATAGCTTTGCGTCCCTGCCTTTCGACAGGTTTGCTATTATCGTATAAAGTTTTTCAGGAAAAAAAACACGACAAAAAGCCTCTCCAACCGGTAGCTGGCTGCCATCTTAAAAAGAAGGCCCTGTAGCTTTGCGTCCCTGCCTTTCGACAGGTTTGCCATTTATCCTGAACAGTCTATATCTATCATTCTATCAGTTGGACTTCCGATTAGGCAAGCACAATCTCAGATTTTCTCTGTTTTTCGACAAAGTCATCTAATAGATGAGTTTATAGTTTGGTTCGATTCCCCCATTTTTTGCGGAAGGAATGTGGGGTTTCTCCGACATGTTCCTTGAACAGGTTGATAAAATGGCTAGTGTTGGGAATACCTACAAACCGTGCGATATCCACAATGGATTCGTCACTGGTTTTAAGCCAGCCTTGAGCCGCTGTGATGCGGACATTAATGAGATAATCGATAGGAGAAAATCCGATCTGTTTCTTGAAGTTTTTAGCGAGATTGAATTTGTTTAACTCAAACATGTCTGCCAGCGAATCCAGCGTAATTCGTTCACTGTAGGATCGATCCAAATATTGCTGAACCTTGCGTATCTCGGTGATTGTATCCTGGTTTACATACGGATGATCGTAGGGGTGCTGCAAAATATACGTCAGCAACTCACCGATGAGTCTGGATGTCAACAGCTCAGCAGAGAGAGTTCTGTCAGATTGTACGCATAACAGGGAACGCAGCTTGTCCAATATGGTGACTGGATCGTTGAGTGATATTACAGGCTTGTTGTGTTTGGCAAATTGTTCATAGAAATTGCCGATCAGATTGCCGTACACATTTACACTGATAAACTCCCATGCTTCATGACCAGCGGTGCTGTACTGTACGTATTCCTCACAACTAACGAAAAACATATCATGAGGCTTCAATATGTATTTTTTCTCCCGGTACAGTAATTCCCCTTGTCCTGATAACGTAAAAACGAGCAGAAACGAGGTGAGTTCCTTCCGTTCCATGGCATAAGCAGATGTTTTTTCGAAATAACCTATTTCCTGTATATAAAAAAGGGATTGCTTGGCAAAAGCGGAGGGAGTACGTGCAATGACGACTGGATCGCTGCTCCAAGGGGTCCCATTTCCGTTGTTTTTTTGGTCTGTTGTCATGTCCAATTCCTTTACAAAAGAGCAAATTTATCAAGCTAATCACTGTTTGTTTAATAAACAAAATGGTGGTTTACACATGATTTCCTATTAATACGGTTTATTTTATCACATCACATAAATGCATGTAGCGAATAATATTTTGAATTATTTTCCATTCGAATTCAGGTGTACTATTATGGTGAAAACAGCCTCGTTTCCTCCATATTTTTAACTCATTCATCCATATGAAAAAGTTAAATCATGTTGAAAAAATTCGGAGATGCCATGGGTTCAATTCAATTCTGGAATAAAATCCAGGAAAGGATGCTAAAGGTATTCTATGCCCATTCCACCTTCCAACGCACATATCCTTTCGTTTTGAAAAAAATGGGTCTTTGTTCTATCGAAATAGTTCATTAGGCTTATCGTGAAGAAAATTAGATTGGGTCCAATGTTGTGATTTTGTTCACAAATATGTAGGTGCACGAGGGAGATATATGAACTCTTTTTATGCTGATTAGTGTACTGTAAATATATGCAAATCATATGATAAATAACAGCATAAAAGTACAAAATTACACAAAGAGTGTATTCACTTATTTGCGTGATTTTCTGCTCCGGTGTGTTCTAATATAATAGGAAATAGAGTGCCGTTAGCTTTGGAATTCATATAGGCAATGATATGATGGGTAATACAGATATAGGGCTTCACTTACTCGACAGTCAGTTTGGAGGATTATAGGATGGAAAAACCAAAAAATACGAAAACCGCAGCGGCTTGGTCGCTCGTTATTCTGGGAGCGGGCTTTGCAGCTATGTTGCCTTTTCAGCAATATGGCTGGGCTCGGTTGTTAGCAGGTGCTTTCGAGGCAGGACTTGTCGGAGGACTGGCAGACTGGTTCGCCGTCACCGCATTGTTCCGTCACCCGCTGGGCATTCCGATTCCGCACACAGCGCTTCTTCCCAAGAATAGGGGAAAGCTGACGAGTGCCTTGGTGAGTACGGTGGAAAATAACTTGCTTAACAAAGACAGCATCGCATCTAAAATTGCCGATATCCGGCTGGCCGATTTGATGCTGGGCGGTGTGGAAAAGGGAATGCGCACGCCGGAAGCGGCTGCATCCATAGATGTTCTCGCCAAACGACTGGTTCGGTCAATTCCGCTTGCGGAGCTGGCCCCGGTAATTGCGGCAGAGATCAAGCGGCAAGTGACAGACTTCGACGTCGGACCGCTGCTGGAGGCGCTTGCCCGTCAAACCAGTGAGAAGGGCTATGACCGCCGCGCGCTGGATTACTCGCTGGAGCAGGCTGAATCCTGGCTTTTGAAGCCGGAAACGGGCTACACGCTGGGTAGCTTGGGAATGCAGGCTATTAGCGGTTTGCAAGTGAGCGGGCTGATGCAATTCGCCCTGAATGCGTTCCTTGGCTATCTGAACGAAGAGCGCATGGGTGAAATGATTCGCCATTTCCTGCTGGATCAGGTTGCGGAGCTGCAAAGGGAAGAACATCCACGCCGTCAGGCCGTGCTGGATGGTCTGAAAACACAGCTGACCCGTCTGGCGACGAAAGATACGGTTCAGGAAGGATTGAACAGCTGGAAAAACAACCTCGTGGGTACCTGGGAGGGCGATGCGTCGGTGCTTCATAAGATGGAAGAGCTGCGCGTACGTTTATTGGACTATATGGAAGATAGCAGCTATGTGCCGACCTATATTTTGCCGCTACTGGATCGGATGCTGGCTGATTTGAGAGGGAATACCGAGCTGCTGGACAAGATCAATTCTAGAATTGTGGCAGGCATTACCGGGCTGGTGGAAGCTAACCACAGTCGGATTGGTAATCTGGTACGCGAAAATGTAGATAAAATGGATAACGATTCCCTGATTGCTCTGATGGAGGACAAGCTGGGGCAGGACTTGCAGTGGATACGTATTAACGGCGCGGTTACGGGCTTCCTGATCGGTATTGTCCTGACAGGTGCCCGTATGCTGATCGGTTGATTCATTAGAGAAGAAAATGCTACAGATAAGGTTGTGGAAGCATGAGAATTGAGGCTCAAGCGTTTGATGGGTAAGCCGCACGCCACAGTAAATTATGTGTTGAATCACCATCCAATGCTGCTGGTTCGAATGAGAACCCGGCAGAGTTACGTTGATGTATGGTATCGGATGACAAGTGGATGAGTAAGCGGAGATTTCTTTTAATTACGCTGTCATTCCTGATCGTGATTATCGGCCTGCGTATGCTGTGGTTTGATTATTACCACAATCAGGATTATCCACGGGCCAAGGCGGGAATTCTGGATCTGAGGTGCCTGAATTTGCAGGAGATAAAGACCCTACCATTAAATGGTGAGTGGGAGTTTTATCCTGGAACTTTATCTTCTCCTGCCGAACTGAAATCCTTATTTATGCAGAAGCAGCGCCAGACCATTCAGGTACCAGGATTATGGAGTGAGTCGGTATCTCCTGTGGATCATAAGGCATATGGGGTTGGAACCTATCGGCTGCTTATTTTGAGTGACAGGTCGGAGGACACTTTATACGGTCTTCGGATCGGGAGGATTAGTACGGCATCCAACATATTTGTGAACGGCCGTTTAGTCAGTCATAGCGGCCAGGTCTCTAACAAGGTCGAACAGCATACAGGATCAACCGTTCCGTTCTCTGCTATGTTTGATACGAACAGACAGGCCATGGAGATTGTCATTCAAGTATCCAATTATGATTTTTCTTCCAGTGGAGGGATTGTGAAGCCTATCATTTTTGGAAGCGCGGAGGCTGTGAATAGCCGAACCAACTTCGCGATCTCGATGCAAATTATGGTATGTATTATTTTGCTGCTTCACGGGGTATATGTAGTCGTTATATTTTTTATGAATCCACAAAAGAAGGCGCTTCTGTATTTTGCGGGAATTGTGGTCTGCACGGTATTATCCATCCTGACAGACGATGACAAGCTTTTAATAGACTGGTTCCCCATCAGTTTGAGTCTTGCGTTAAAAATAACCATACTTTCCTATATAGGAATAGGTATGTGTGTACTGAAGCTGGTGCAGTCTCTGTTGGTTCGATCCCGCATCATTCAGATTGTTTTTATAGGCCACTGTTGTTTTGCGGTTACGGTTTTATTTGCATCTACATCCAACCTTTATGCATTTTTGTTGGCTCTTATTGCATTTTCAGGCATTACTCTATGTGCTACGGTTCCCACGTTTGCTTTTCTTAGAACATTCAGAGGGCAAAAAGAGGCTGTTTTTCTGTTGCTCGCATCCCTTAGCATTGCTTCCAGCATACTGTGGGGCGTGTTCAAAACGAATGACCTCCCTTATTACCCTTGGGATATTGTGCTGGCCTTTGTGGCGTTTGCGTCCTATTGGTTCAAACGGTTTTTTAATACGAACGCCGAGCTGAGAAGGTTGATGGAGAGACTGCAGCGCGCTGATCAGGTGAAAAATGAATTTTTGGCTAACACCTCTCATGAGCTGCGAAATCCTCTGCATGGGATGATCAATATAGCACAGACCGTGCTGGAGAATCAGAATGGCGCCCTGGACGAGCCCAACAGGAGAAACATGCAATTGCTCGTTACGGTCGGTCGCCGTATGTCCTTATTATTGAATGATTTGCTGGATGTTACACGTCTGCGTGAAAAGGATATTCTTCTGGAAAAAAGAAGCTTGAAGCCCCAGGCTGTAGCCTCGGGTGTGTTGGATATGCTCCAATTCATGACAGATGGTAAACCGCTAAACATGGTAGTAAGCATCCCTGCTGATTTTCCGAATGTATTAGCGGATGAAAACCGGGTAATCCAAATCCTGTTCAATCTCCTTCACAATGCGGTCAAATATACTCCTGAGGGGACCATTTCCATTCACGCACACATCCAGGGCGAAATGGCCAGTATTGAGGTTCGTGACACTGGCGTTGGGATGGATGAGGAGACGCAAAAGCGAATATTTCATCCATATGAACAAGGAAATTCTCATTTGACGGTTATTGGGGATGGGCTTGGACTAGGGTTGAGCATTAGCAAGCAATTGGTGGAGCTTCATGGGGGATCTCTGAGTGTAAGCTCTGAACTTGGTCAAGGCTCAACCTTTTCTTTCACGCTACCACTTGACCCCTCACCTGTACCCGACGAATTACGAGATAACGAGCAGGTGCGTATGGATGAAGCGGCAGATACCGATTTTATGGCTTTGCAGAATGAAGTAGTGATGCAGGTTGCGGCAGGCTCTGCACGGTCGGCCATACTCGCGGTAGATGATGATCCGGTTAATTTAAGGGTGTTAGAGGGCATTCTCGCCTCGGAATCGGAGTCTTACGACCTTGTCACTGTAACCAGTGCCCAGGATGCTCTGCATAGGCTGGATCACCGGGAATGGGATTTAATTATAGCCGATGTCATGATGCCCCAAATGTCGGGTTATGAGTTAACTCGGCGTGTGAGGGAATATTTTAGCATTTCCGAGCTGCCTGTGTTGCTGTTGACGGCACGTAGTCAGCAGGAGGACTTATATACGGGATTTCATGCCGGGGCCAACGATTATATTATGAAGCCTGTGGATTCCATGGAATTGAAATCCAGGGTCCGTGCCTTGACTGATGTTAAAAAGTCAGCAAGGGAGCGGCTGTGGATGGAGGCTGCATGGTTACAGGCGCAAATCAAACCTCATTTTTTGTTTAACACCTTGAATACCATTGCATCCTTAAGTCATGTGGATCACACCAGAATGGTGAATCTTATTGAGGAGTTCGGTAAATATTTAAGATCAAGCTTCAATCCTCAAAATCTTGATAGAGTCGTATCACTGGAATACGAGCTTGCACTCCTGAAATCTTATCTTTATATAGAGAAGGAGCGTTTTGGGAATAGACTAGATATTGTATGGGAAGTAGACGAACAGGTGTCCTTGCTTCTGCCGCCGTTGTCCATTCAGCCACTTGCGGAAAATGCGATCAGGCATGGTATCATGAATCGGATAGATGGAGGAACATTGTGCATTCGAATTCAGCAGCAGGAGGATGGCACAGAAATAGCCATTATGGATGACGGTGTGGGCATGAGTCAGGAGGAGCTGGATCGTCTGCTGGATCCTCAGCAAGAACAGTATAGCGGGATTGGATTACGGAATACGGACCGACGTCTGAAGCAAGTATTCGGTAAGGGGCTGTATATTAGTAGTCATTCCAATCAGGGTACAACGGTGAGCTTCCATGTTCCCCGGGCACAAAGGCAAGAAACTTAATATCTCTGTCCCGTAGGACCTCATACAGAACGAGGCGAAGCAAGCGTCGGTCTGATGGGGTTCTACGGGTTCCGGAGAATGACTTCAGCCGTGAGACTAGGCATGTGCCATTTGCCACTCTATAAACCAATTCGTAATTTGTTCATTGGGCTTCTCATGAAGTTCTTCCCATAAGACGGATGATAACAAATCATACCACTTGTTAACTAAGTTTTTTTTGTTCATATCAGCATAGGTTTCCATTAGTCCCCAGTAGGCTTCCTCTGCTTGGGGGTGACGACTACAGATGCCCTCATAAATAGAGATCGCCTCTTCGGGCTGGGTGTTCCCTCTATACCACTTTGCCATTTTCAATGCTGTGGATAACCACATCTTATGCAGCCTTTGGCGTTCACTTTCAACCCACCAAAAATCATATTCCTGTAAATAGTCCCCTTTGTATAATTCTATCATTTTAACATAATAGTGAATGGATTCCTTGTTCATCTGTGGAGCGGATGCCAGGAGGGACTCCCATCTTTCTGTATCTAGCACTACGTTTTGCGTATGCAAAATATAACCGCCATTAGTGTTGGAAATATCTAAAAAGGAATGATACGGCGCTATCGTTTTTCTAATGTAATAAGCGGCAGTATATAAAAGAGAGTAGGCCTTATCTTCTTCATATTCCGGCCATAGTAATTCAATCAAGGCTGATTTGCGAACCCATTGGTCATGATTTTGCAGCAGGTACAAAAACAACTCCTGAGACTTTTTGGTCCTCCACTGAAGAACAGTGGGCTGTTGATCCGGTAATGTGAAGACGACATGTTGAAAAACCTGTAAATGAAGAAGGGAAGGCTGATCCTCAGGTATGGAGGCAGCTTGATCGTTACGCTTCAGAATGCGATTCATGGTTTTGATGAGACGTTCTGTCGTGACCGGTTTGAGCAGATAATCCAGCGCATTAAGCTCGAAGGCCTGGATAGCGTACTTATCGTAAGCCGTTACAAATACAATCTGAATATGGGGTTTGTGCTCCAAAATTTGATGTGCTAATTCAATTCCACTGATCTCTGGAAGTCTTACATCCAAAAAGGCTATGTCTATATTATCAAGTAGAATATAGTCCCTGGCCACGAACGGATTCGTAAAAGCTCCTGCAATATGTATGCCTTGTAACTTGCCAAGCAGACGCTTCATATAATCCAAAGCTAACTCTTCATCATCGACAATAACAATCCTTGTCAATTTCTCTGATCTATCCACGTGTGCTTTACTCCTTTTTAGGCAGATACATCTTATTATATCGGATAACTTGGCTGCGGCTATAAGCAAAAAGGTTGTAGAAGAAAAAAATTTAAAATAAAAAGGCGGGCTGCGATGGACCATCGTTAAGATGGATGATCGCAAGCCCGCCTGTAGGATGTTTACTATACTTAAGCTTGACTGACAGTATTGGAGGTATATTTACAGAACCCAGCGTGTGATCTGTTCCAACGGCAGTCTGGATTTTTCCCGCTTGGGTTCATGGGACCGATAACCAAAGGCAGCGATGACCGAAATATCCAGCAGTCCGTTCTCCAACAGTCCTTCTTCCTCCAAAATGGCATGCACCTGATCGTAGTTAAAGCCCTCAATCGGGCAGGAATCAATGCCGATCTGAGCCGCCGCCGTCATCATATTACCCAAGGCAATGTAGGTTTGCTTGGAAGCCCAGTCGAATAACGTACGTTCGTTTTCCAGCAGGCGTTGATTTTCACCCTGAAAGATTTTATATCGGCCCGGCAGTGAGGCAAAGTCTTCCTCGGACATCCCTTTAATCTCTTTATACATATACTCCACATACGGGGAATCATAACGAACATCCTTACGTGCCAAAATCAGGACAACATGGCTGGCAGCAGGAATCTGTTTTTGGCCCCCGCTTGAAACCGCAGCCAGCTTTTCTCTCAATGCCTGATTTTGTACGACCACAAAACGCCACGGCTCAAAACCGACGGAGCTTGGGGAAAGCCGCCCGGTTTCGAGAATAAATTGAAAATCTTCCTCCGGTATGATGCGATCAGGATCGAATTCCTTGGTGGCATGTCTGAACAGAAAGGCATCCAGAATTTCCTGCTTTTTTACGGATGTATTGGACATGAGTTGTATCCCTCCAGTTTTTGGTTTAGTTGGTGCTCTTTTTATTTTCTGCTACTATAATGAGAGCTAATATCGAATGTATAGTCATCATATAAAAAGTTTCTGGAGTGAACAAGTACGCACATATTTGTTCCTTGTCATAAGTCTGAGATTTCGGGTCTACAATCGGTAGAAAGAAGGGGAAACCATGACGCAAGAGATGGAAAATACAGTCAGCGTGAACTTTGGATGTCCGGTAGCGAAAACGGTAGGGGTTATAGGCGGAAAATGGAAGGGAGTCATTTTATATCATTTGACCACGGGACCGCGCCGGTATAACGAAATTCGACGGACCTTGCCCAATATTACGCAGCGTATGCTGACCTTGCAACTGCGTGAGCTGGAACGTGACGGTATCGTACACCGTGAAATCTATAACGAGAATCCGCCGCGTGTGGAATACTCGCTTACCCCGTTGGGCGATACGTTGAGGCCGTTGCTGGATTTTATGAGAGACTGGGGTGTCTTCTATGGGGAACAGACCTGTGAGCCCGTAGCGGCCAATTCCAAGTGCGGGAAGCCTTCTGGTTGAGGTGTGAAATGAGGAAAGCCCGCTGATGAACTCATGGAGCTTCGCATGGAAGACGCATGAAATTCATCAGCGGGCGGAATAAGGGCGAGACGTTCTTGTGAAAGTTTATTTATTTGAACTCGATGGATTGGTTCATCTGCGTCCAGGCGGTTTCTCCAATGATGCCCAGTCGCCAGATGGCGATGCCTTTCAGGTCATAACGTTTGGCCAGACCGATCTTGGCGTTGACGGTGCTGTCTTTTTCGCTACCCATAGAGATGCCTAAAATCAACTTGTCCCGCGAGGTTTCCTTCAAGGCCAGTTTTATGGCTTCGTCCACTTTATCGAGTGGTTCAGGCGTTGCTTTTTGCCCGTAGTCATAGGCCATGATGATCAGATCGTCCGCCAGATTACCCAGCGTCTTGTAGTCGTAACCTGAGTAAGAGCTGTTCAGCGGATGCAGGACGACGGTGAGCTTGAGTCCAGCCTGATGCGCTTTGGCCGACAGCTTTTGAATGAAGGCGTTGTAGTCTGAACGCGCTTTGGCTTTATCTCCGCTCCAGCCCAGTCCCTCCAGATCCAGCGTAATGCCCTTGAACTGCTTGTCGGTGACGGTGCTAACGATTTGGGAAATAGTTTGCTCCTGAAGCTGTGCATTTTCCAAAACTTTGGTCAGCTCGTGATTGCCATCTCCAGAATAGACCATCAGGTAAGGGGAAGTCCCCTGACTGTCTGCCTCCTGTACAATGGACTCTGGTGTCACGGTGTCGGCGGCTTGAGGCCATTTGTATTCCTTGCCGCTGGTCGTAAATTGTCCGTTCGCATCAATTCGGCTCCAACCGAAGGCTACCGCGTTAAAATCCGGTATTTTGGATTTTTGGTCGAAGGAAGATAGCGCGTAAAATCCCACCGTATACATAGGCTCACGCGGCGATGTAATGGATACCGTCCGCGTTCCCTGATTCCAGTTGACCGTGGCTCCAAACTGCTGTCCAAAGAAGCCTAACGGAATCATCGTGCTGCCGCGCACGGTTTGCGGTGCGGCTGTTAGTTGCACTGACTGTCCGTCTACCGTAGCATTGCGGCTACCCATTTTCAGAACCACCTGCTTGGTCGCAGAGCCTTGTGCTTTGGTGGCTGTAATGCTTTGGCTGGCCTGATCCCATTTCACCGTAATGCCGAGAGCTTCGGAAATGGCACGGAAGGGAACCATCGTCGTGCCGCTCATCACTGCGGGCTGTACCGGGAAAGGCAGTGGATATCCGTCCAGCACAATGCTGACCTGCCCCGCATTGGCCTGCGCCGAAGGGCTATAGATGCCTGCGGTGGCACTCAGAAAGATGGCGCTGGATAACAGAGCCTTATTTACGATTTTCATCTTATACTCTCCTATGCATCATAGATTGCAAAGCTATCATGTTAGAATCGTGAGGTTTCTACCATTTTACCAAAAAAATGATAGATAGGTGAATGTTAAAATGATATACACTGCTTCGAATTCTATGTAGAATCTTTTTCTCCGGGATATCATACTAATCAAATCAGTATTTTCTACATGGAGCAACTAAAAGGGCTCCTTTTCTTTCAACCAAAACAGTTTAGGAGAAATATAATAGAATAAATTTCAATTTTCCAGCCAATGGGTAATTGCTGTATAAATATTGAAAGTTTAATAAGGAATAGAACAAAAAGCTGGCACCTGTATAAAAGGTGCCAGCTTTTGCTTTTTATATCGCTCATATAATTCATACATTCATATAACTAACTAATTTCTATACGCTTGCGAACAAAAATTACTTGCGGCGCTTGAGCGCAATGCCGACGGCTACTGCACCAAGCCCGACTGCGATGATCGACAGAACGAGTGCTGTCGTTTGTGCAGCAGAGCTGGCAGGGGCAGCAGCGGCAGGGGCGGCTTCGGTAGCATTATTCGAAGCGGGTGCAGGATTGCTGCTATCCTTAGCCATGTCTGAACTTGTATGGCCTGCGGCTGTACCAGCCGAATCATGCCCATGATCTGCGGTAGGTGCGGGAGCCTCGGAGGTGGCATCAGCCGTGATTTTTGTAATGGAATGTGGATTGTTACTTCCTTCATCGCCTGTCCATTCCACGATACTTCCGTCGCTGTAATATTGGAAAGCGTTCCACGCGGCTTCAGTATTCTGGTCTGCATTTTGTGCCACGAAGCTGAAACGCTGATACTGTCCCGCCTGGATGCCATCTTTGTCGGTCGTCCAGGTAACAGTGGTTACTTTGCCGGAGCTGTCTTTTTCGGTTGATACTTTCCAATCCGGTACAGGCTCATACTGCTTGAAAACGACTTCTTTCGGAATTTTCAAAGCGACTTTGGTGGTTGGAATGTTTTTTTCGACAGGCACTTTCAGCGTGTACGTTTCCCAAGCGTTAGGCTGTGAAACGGAGGGCTTGACCGTCACGTGGGCACTGGCCATACCTGCAAAAAGTAAAGCACCTGCTGCAATCAGACCCATAGAGGTCGCAAGTCTGGAAAATCTGGATTTTACCATTTGAATCGTTGTATTCATATCATTTGCTCCTTTAAACAATATAATGATTATCTTTTTCCACCTACATGCAGAGTAAATTCAGCGTCAATTGCATCCAAAGATGCGGTCAGAGCATGTACCTGTACAGCCCATGTTCCTTCGGCAGTCAGCAGCTCTTGAGTTAGGAATGGCTGCTGTTGTCGTGCAGGGAGAACAAATTCCTGCCGGGCTTTGTCAGGGTCTGCCGGGACGAGTGTCAGTGTGACCTGTTGGATGCCCTGAACGGTAGCTCCCTTGGCATCCCGTACAGTTACCTTAAATTCATTGCTGCCTACAGTATTCGGGCTAACCGCCAGCGAGATGCTGTATTCGCCTGCGGTGCGGGTTTCCTCAAACGGTACCGCAGGCGCCTGACCAGGCGAAAGGTGAGTGAGCACCGCCGCCAACAGCATCACGAGCAGGCCAACGGACAGCTCGATGCGCAAGCCCCCGATGGCACGCTTGGCTGCCGCCGCTTGCCGGGCGCTGCGGAATTGGCTGACCGCGAAGGCCAGCATGACCAGCAGCAGCGCTGCTTTTCCGAGCAGAACGAGTCCGTAGGACGTGTTCAGCAGCATGGAGGGAGCCGGGACGTACAGCACGGCTCCATAAATGCCGGTGGCGAGCAGCGCCGCCACCATGGCAATGCCCCAGCCGGCAAAGCGGCGCAGGGCCGCTTGCCGCAGAGCTGCCCGCTCGGACACGGGCAGCTCTGGCCTGGCAGCAGGCAGGCACAACGCCATGACGGCAAGTGAGCCGATCCAGAAGGCTGCCGCCGCCAGATGGACGAAGTCCGCTGCGATGGCTGGAGCCGGATGGGTAGCCGCCGCCGCATGGCCGACAAAGGCCTTGCACAGCATGAGGCCTAGCGTCAGGACGACGGAGCCGTAGCCCCAGAGACGGCGCTGGCGGTTGGAGATGCTGTGATCCAGCGCGTAAATCAGCGCTACGCTCAGCACCAGCACGAGAATCATCTGGATAAACCAGATTTGTCCCGCCCCCGTGAACTGGAGGGCTTCTCCAAGGATCGGGAACGAAAAGCCCTGCCCGATAGAAACCCCGGCATCCCAGGATGCCTGAAGCGGCAGACTGATCAGGATGGCGACAGACGTGATACCGTAGCCGCTCCATAGCAGAGCGGACCAGCGTGGTAACGTGATGCCTGTCTGTTGATCATGTTTCTGCCGCTCACTTGTGTCCTTGCTTTGATTCGTTCCTGGCAGGATGAGCAGCCCAAAACAGAGTGCTCCCAAAAGCAATGACAGTCCTATATACAGCAACCAGCGGGTAGCAATTAGGTCAAGCCGCGATACTCCCGAGCCTTCGGATGTGGCGGCTGCGGGGTCCGTATACGCATTGGAACCGTTGCCGACCTGGAATGGAATCACTCCGTTGACCGGATGTCCGTCCGCCGATAAGGCTCTCCAATTGACGGTATAAATTCCATTTTTCATCCCCGGAATCAGTTTGATTTCCATGGTGGCTTTGTGCTCCGGGTTGAGCTGTGCTTTTCCTGTATCAACTCGCTTACCTGTTTCATCGGTCACTTTGATCGACATAAAGGCAGACTGCAAATCCTCATTGAAGGTGATGATCACCTGTGAAGGCGACTTGTCCAAAACCTGATTTTCAGTCGGACTGGATTCAACGACAAATGCATGAGCCCATGATGAGCGAGGAAACAGGATAAGAAGTGGTAGACACAGCAACAGAAGACAAGCCGCACGGGCTGGTCTGGACAGGTACAACATGCCTGTGAAGTCACCTTCTCTCGATTACTTGAAGCGAGGATATCCTCGTTTGTAACATTTTATACGGACAAATCCAATCCTTATCTTAATCATAGTGCATACAGCGTGAATAGATGGAGCGAATTATGACATTTATATGAAATTTGAAATAAACAGCATTTTGCATGTGCTATTCATATGAAAACCCCTACCGATGTAGAAATCTAGACGATTTCTGGCGGCAGGGGCAATGGGACCGAGCTTGTGGGGAATGATATGCCTGTTTACACGGAATCCATGAAAGCGGGCTGCTTATGCTGGACATAGTGGATAAAAATAGCCGTTAGCTCCGGATCGAATTGGCTACCCGAGCAGGCTCGCAGCTCTTCAATGGCCTCCTCGAACGTTTTGGTGGGTTGATAAGGACGTTCAGTTGTCATCGCATCAAAAGAGTCGATAATCGTCAGCATCCGACACAGCCGGGGAATTTGCTCACCCTTAAAGCCGAACGGGTAGCCTCCCCCGTCATAGCGTTCATGATGCAACTCCACAAAAGGAACCAGATCTGCGAATCGTTCGTTGGCCTCGATAATTCGTTTGCCCCACATGACATGTGCTTGCACCATCGTCCATTCCTCACAGGACAGCTTTTCTTTTTTATTGAGAATATTCCACGGAATTTCCAGCTTGCCAATGTCATGAATGAGAGCACCCAATATAAACCGTCGTTTATCCTCTGGGCCGAGCTTAAGCACCTCGCTCATATCTGCTGCATATCTGAATACCCGTTTGGAATGCTTGAAGGTATTAATATCCTTGTACAAAAACAGATTAAGCTGCTGTTCAATATCACGAATATCCTGTCCCAGATCGACTTCACGTTCCAGTTCATTTAAACTGCCATGTGTGTGAACGATATTTTTTCCCTGCTTCTTGGCGTAGTACAGCGCTTTATCTGCCAGATCGACCAACTGTGATTTGTCGTAGATGTCGATGCGGCTTTGTGCAATGCCTGCGGAGAAGGACAAGCAGCCGTGCGGGAAAATTTCCACACCCTCATAGCGGGAATCATTCAGTCTTTTTCGGATGGTATTGACCGTTTCGTAGGCTTGCTCGGCGGTATGGTCAGGCATTAGCAGAGTGAACTCCTCTCCGCCATAGCGGGATACGATAATATTGGAGCCGGAAGTTTCCTTTTTGAGAATCTCTCCGAGGAATCCCAACAGCTGATCGCCTTTCAGGTGACCGAAGTGATCGTTGTATTTTTTAAAATCATCAATATCAATAAGGGCAAGGCTGAGGGGGGTATTCTGGGTTCTGGCTATATTCAGCTCGGTTTCGAGTGCATTTTCAAAATAACTGTGATTGTACAGCCCTGTTCTGCGGTCCATGTTGGCTTTTTCTTCAATTTCCCGATACATCGTAAACAACTGCTTGAACGCGTGGGATAGAAGCATACTTAGCGCAAGGAACAACAGAAGCCCCAAAATACCGTTATGATAAATTAGTGTGGTCAGTACGAGAGACAGGATGAGTGTGCATAAGTAAACAAGCAGGGATTCAGCGAGAAAAGCCTTTTTTAGCTCATTGAGAGAGCCTTTGTAAGCAATATAAAAGTAGAGACCCAGTGTAACGGTATTCACCGTAAAGTAGCAGAACAGTGCCAACAGGTAGGCAGTAAAATGCTCATCGTTCAAGCCTCCCTGCGTTCCGCCGCTAAGCTCAAAGACGGCAGACGACAGGAAAATGGAGAGCGCATAGATGGAAAAATTGGAGGCATGCTTCCACCAGGACAGTTCTCTATACCGGATTGCGGCAATGAGTACATTGAACAATAAAATGAGAATAGCGATTTCAGTGCCATGTACAAAAATACAAGCGAGATACACGGAGGAATCCATCGATTGCTTGTTACTGGCTGGCGGCAGTTGGAAGGTAAAATGCTCCAAAATCAGAACTGCTCCCAGCAGAGAGTAGATCGTGACCCACTCTGTAGGCGAATAGTGCATAAAGGACCAATGATTCGTATACAAGAGGATGCCTAAGCCTGCCATACATATGAGAAAAACGTATAATCCCGTCGCGCTAACCCGTTCTTGCAGCTTTTCAATTATACTCATCATTTCATTCTCCTGCCTTGTCGTATCTTGATGTCAAAGCTACCAGGGGGTAAATGGGATAATTTACAATTTTGTAATCGAAAATTTCACATGAAAAAACAGGCCGGAATCCAGCCTGTTTTGTTGAGCCTGTGCTTCCCTTTTCCTTATCGGTAATTAGCCTCCGATTTTGTAACCGGAAGTCAAAGCGATTACGACAGAAGCGACGATAATAGCGTTGATAATCACACGGGAATATTTCAAATTTTTCATAGGGTTCACTCCCTTCCTTGGAATAAGGCGCACACTAGGCGTGGCGGGGATGGGTTTCTTGTTGGGTGGTCTTCTTCTTGTTCACGACCATGACACTTTGAATAAACAGAAACATCCCAAAGTTCATGACGACATCTCCAATACTGATCACCTGCGTACGGGGATAGGGCTTGGAGAGTGGAATAATATCACCCAAAAATGATAAACGCGTAGTCGTATCCATCATGTAATGCTTTGAGATAACGCTTCCAGATTTAAGCATATCTGTATAATAGGGGCCTAGTATCTCAGAAGCGCTCAACGAGACCGGCATCCTGCCGCCATTTACCGCCATGACGACAAAATTCAACAGGACTCCGATTAAAATAAGCTTGAATCCCTTGTGGTGCCTGTTCAACCAGAGAAAAATCAATCCAACCGCATAGATGCCCATAAACAGATACCCGTTGATGGACGCGAGCCAAGCCCATTTTTCCTGAGCATAAAAAATAATGAACTGCACCAGCAGCAGCACAGGGAACATCCAGCCAGCTATGAGGTGTATTTGGCTGAAACGGATTAAACCCTGTCGCCAGCCCCCTCTGAACAGACCTACAATGAGACCAAGCAGCACTCCATCATAGACCATAGTTATTCTCCAGCTTTCGCAAATTTTTTTGTTTTGGTTAAGGTATGATTCGACCTTAAATTGGTAAATTCCTGCCTGATATGTAGCAGTTTCGAAAAAAAATTGCGGATTAGCGTGTAAATGATCGAAGCAGCGTAAAATGAATGTTATCATAATATATTGAAGTGATATTTCATATTTTCAGAAAAGGATGATTGTTATTATGAATCGGTTTTCCAATACGGTAATGGTTGCCGCAGATATGACCAAATCCCGGATTTTATGGATTGCCTTTGTGCTGGGAGCGTTGAGTGCTTTCGGACCCTTGTCCATAGATATGTATTTGCCGTCATTGCCTACGTTAGCCGACAATTTGCATACGACGACTTCGCTGGCGCAACTCAGTCTGACCGCCTGTCTGTTGGGTCTGGCAGTCGGTCAGATCGTTGCGGGGCCGCTGAGTGATGTAAGAGGACGTAGAGGGCCGCTGGTCGTATCGCTTGTCCTGTACGCCGCTGCTTCGCTGTTATGCGTGTTTGCGCCGAATATCGGCGTGCTTATCGGGCTACGCTTTATTCAGGGTCTTACCGGGTCTGCGGGGATCGTTATCTCCAGAGCCGTTGCGCGTGATCTATATTCGGGCAGAGAACTGACGCGCTTCTTTTCACTGCTCATGCTGGTGAACGGTGTTGCTCCGATTGCTGCTCCTGTGCTGGGCGGTGCTCTGTTGAATTTTGTATCCTGGCGTGGTGTGTTCATGGTGCTTTGCGTAGTCGGGGTGGCTATGTTAATTGCCGTCGTGTTGGGGCTACCGGAAACACTACCTGTCAGCCGCCGTTCATCGGGTGGTTTGAAGCAGACGCTTCGTACACTCGGTCATCTTTTTACGGATCGGCGCTTTATGGGATACGCCTTCTCGCAGGCGCTCATTACAGGAGCCATGTTTGCGTACATCGCTGGCTCGCCGTTCGTGCTTCAGGATATTTTCGGGGTTTCACCTCAGACATACAGTATTATTTTCGCGGTGAATGGTTTGGGGATTGTACTGTTTTCCCAATTGACCGGGAGGCTTGTCGGCCGTTTCAGCGAACGGCAGTTGCTCTTGTCGGGGTTGTTGATTGCGGCTGTAGCGGGAATTAGCCTGCTTACGGTGGCCTTTACCGGTGGTCAACTATTTGCTGTTCTAGTTCCGCTGTTCTTTGTTGTATCCTGTGTCGGGATCGTGAGTACAACCACCACCTCACTCGCGATGCAAAGCCAGCAGCGCTCCGCAGGCAGTGCGTCCGCCATGCTCGGCTTGCTGCCTCTGTTGCTTGGCTCTATCGCTTCGCCGCTGGTGGGTCTGGGCAGTGGAACAACCCCCATACCGATGGCTATCGTCATCGCTATAGCGGAAGTTGGTGCGTTGTTAAGCTTTATGGTACTTGCCAAGGAAGCGCGCGTGAAAGCTTGAAATAAGGCGAACAGGTGACATTTTTCCGAGAGGTTGACATACCCCATGGGGGTATATTATGCTAGGAGTATATTAACAATGCATGAATGCATAACACAACACAGGAGGCTGATGTATGGCTGAAGAGCAACCTGTTTCCAACGCTGAAGTCCATGAGGCTCATTGCGGAGCAGAAGGGGAAAAGACCATCAGAAAAAGCCATCACTCGGCAGAATTCAAGAACAGTCTTACATCCCGATTGAACCGTATTGAAGGTCAGGTTCGGGGAATCAAGGGCTTGATCGAGAAGGATACCTATTGTGACGATGTGCTGAACCAGATTGCGGCTGTCCAGTCCGCCCTGAATGGTGTCGGCAAGCTGCTGCTGGAAGGGCATATGAAAAGCTGTGTCATTGAGCGCATGCAGGCCGGAGAGCCGGAAGTGATCGACGAATTGCTGGTTACGGTCAAGAAGCTGATCCGTTAAGAGCAATACCCATACACATAAATCGGGTACATAAAGTACCCCGGAGGAGGAAACAGAAATGGCACAAGTAACGTTGAACGTAGAGGGCATGAGCTGCAATCATTGCGTGAAAGCAGTAGAAGGAGCTTTGGAGAAAGTCGGCGCTTCCGGCAAGGTCAGTCTTGAAGCGAAACAAGTGGCTGTAGAATACGATGAGTCCAAGCTGAACGTTGAAGCTCTGAAAACCGCAATCGAGGACCAAGGCTACGACGTTGTTTAAGTTAAGGATATGTAACGCGTAAAAAATTTGTTTTAAAGGAAAAGCTTCCATGAAGAGGCTTTTTCTTTTGAACATGAATATACCCCATGGGGGTATGTAGGAGGAGAGTAACCATGGAAAACCGTGTGACCGACGGTGACAAGCAGACAACGCTTCATATTACAGGGATGTCCTGTGCTGCCTGTGCCAGCCGTATTGAAAAGGGATTGAATCGAATAGACGGCGTGGCGCAGGCTAATGTGAATCTGGCTCTGGAGCAGGCGTCGATATCGTATGATCCGAAGCAGGCCGACATTCCGGATTTTCGCGATAAAATTGCTTCGCTTGGTTTTGGAACCGTGAGTGAGGAAGCCAATCTGAATGTGACGGGCATGACATGCGCAGCTTGCGCGACCCGGATTGAAAAGGGTCTGAACCGGATGCCGGGTGTGACGGGCGCTACGGTGAATTTGGCGATGGAAACAGCGCATGTGGAATATGCGGCGGGAAGTATTGCGGTCGGTGATCTGGTGAGCAAGATTGAGCAACTTGGCTATGGAGCCATCCCGCAGAGTGCCGAGGATAACATTGCAGATGTGCGCAGCAAGGATATGAATCGTAAAAAGTGGAAGTGGATCGTCTCGGCGGTGCTGTCGCTTCCGCTGTTATGGGCGATGGTGGCTCATTTCTCCTTTACCTCATGGATTTATGTGCCTGGCTTATTTCTGAATCCGTGGTTCCAGCTCGTGCTTGCTACACCGATCCAGTTTATCATTGGATGGCAGTTTTACGTGGGAGCGTATAAGGCACTGCGCAACGGCGGTTCCAATATGGATGTACTGGTTGCTCTGGGCACGTCTTCCGCCTATTTTTACAGCCTGTATCTCACCCTGCGTCCGTCTACCGTGATGGACAGCATGGGAGGTATGGCAGGGATGCCTGTCATGAAAATGCCTGAGCTGTACTATGAGACAAGCGCGGTTCTGATTACGCTTATTCTCGTCGGTAAATGGTTCGAGGCAGTAGCCAAGGGCCGTTCGTCCGAGGCGATCAAGAGTCTCATGAGTCTTCAGGCGACGACAGCGCGTGTAGTACGTGATGGGCAAGAGCTTGATATACCGATTGAGCAGGTTCGCGTGAGGGACATTTTTATTGTACGTCCCGGCGAGAAAATCCCTGTAGACGGTGTGGTGGTGGACGGACGCTCGGCGGTGGATGAATCCATGCTGAGTGGCGAAAGCCTTCCGGTGGAAAAAGAGGCAGGTTCTGCGGTCACAGGAGCCACGCTCAATAAAAACGGTGTGCTTCGTATCCAGGCTGAGCGTGTCGGTGGAGATACGGCGTTAGCACGTATTATTAAGGTCGTGGAAGATGCGCAAAATTCGAAGGCACCGATTCAGCGGATTGCTGACCAAATATCAGGAATATTTGTTCCAATCGTTGTAGCTATAGCTGCATTGGCCTTTATCGTCTGGTTTTTCCTTGTGACTCCGGCTGATTTTGCAGGCTCCCTGGAGAAAATGATTGCGGTGCTTGTCATTGCTTGCCCTTGTGCGCTCGGATTGGCTACGCCAACGTCTATCATGGCGGGATCGGGACGCGCCGCTGAATACGGCATTCTGTTCAAGGGCGGCGAGCATCTGGAGATGACTCGTTCGGTCAATGCCGTGGTGCTGGATAAAACGGGCACGGTCACGAACGGCAAGCCTGAACTGACGGATGTTGTGGTCGGAGAAGGAAGCTTGGTAGAAACGGATTTGCTGCGGTTGTTGGCTGCGGCGGAAAAAAGCTCGGAGCATCCACTGGCGGAAGCCATTGTAAGGGGTATTGCGGATCGCGGCATTGAGCTAGTGGAGCCAACGGATTTTGAAAATATTCCGGGCTATGGCGTGAAGGCTCATGTGGAGGGCAAGCAAGTGCTGGCAGGTACACGTCGGCTGATGAGTCGTGAGGGCATCACGGTCGGCGAATCGGCCGAGCAGCATATGCATGAGCTGGAGAACGCGGGCAAAACAGCAATGCTGATTGCGGTGGATGGTTCCTATGCTGGACTGGTAGCCGTGGCGGATACGATTAAGGAAACGTCACGGGAGGCAGTTGCCCGTCTGCGTGCAATGAACATTGAGGTCATCATGATTACGGGTGACAATGAACGGACCGCGCGGGCTGTTGCTGACGAGGCTGGAATTGATCGGGTGCTGGCTGAGGTGCTGCCAGAGGGCAAAGCGAAAGAAGTAAAACGGCTTCAGGAGCAGGGTCTGATCGTAGCTATGGTCGGGGATGGCATTAATGATGCACCCGCACTGGCTACCGCTAATATCGGGATGGCCATGGGCACAGGTACGGATGTGGCGATGGAGGCTGCGGATATCACGCTCATGCGCGGTAATCTGAACAGCATTCCCGATGCGATCGAAATGAGCCGCCGCACGATGACCAATATACGGCAAAATCTGTTTTGGGCGTTAGGTTATAATGTGATTGGCATCCCGATTGCAGCTTTGGGTTTTCTGGCCCCGTGGCTGGCGGGAGCGGCCATGGCATTTAGCTCCGTCTCGGTGGTGCTGAATGCACTGCGTCTCCAACGGGTAAAGCTATAATCTGCGCAAAAATAGCAACGGCAATGACATTTACGTCCTGGACGTGTGCCATTGCCGTTTTTTAATCTTACGTCCTGTCTCTTTTTAGTCTGCTTGTTGTTTTTTTCGGGGAAAAAATAACTCCACCTGAGTTCCTTTATTTGTTTCTGAATGGATTCGGATGCTTCCGCCATGTACCTCTACAATCCACTGAGCGATGGATAGCCCAAGTCCTGTTCCCCCCTCAGTACGGGATCTGACCTTGTCACCACGATAAAATCGGTCAAAGACATAAGGCAATTCATCTTCTGCGATTCCGGAGCCGTTATCTGATACGCTGATATACACAGAATTTCCTTGATAACGTCCAATTACTTTTATCTGCCCGGTGGATGGGGTATATTTCAAAGCATTATCCAGTAGGATGGTAAAAAGCTGGTGTATTCTCCCGTCATCTCCCCATAGGAGCAGAGGCTCCTGTAATTCCGTAAGGATATTGACCCCTTTGGTATCTGCCAATAGTTTGAATTGCTCTGCTAACTCCCGTAATAATGAATCCAGTGTGATGAACGAGGGTTTAATCTGTAACTGATTGGAATCGGATCGGGCCAGTGTCAGCAGATCCTCCAGCAGCCTGCCCATCCACTTGCTTTCTTTTAAAATTACAGCGATATGAGGACTTTCCTGTTCTATAGAGTGTGTGAGATGCCTCAGGAGCATCTCTGTTTGGGCATGGATGATTGCCGTCGGTGTTCGCATCTCATGTGAGGCATCGGCAACAAAGCGTTGCTGCTTTTCCCAGGAGTTTCGTATAGGCACAAGCGCACGTCCCGCCAGAAATATACCCGCAAAAACAAAAATAATCCCTCCGATGACAATTCCCGCAGTAATATCCCACATCAAGGAATGGAGCGTCCGCTGCACATCCTGCAAGCTCTTGACGAGGCAAATTATGATCTGCGTGTTGGCATGCTTGGGCATATACACAAATTGAAGGGCCCGATAACTGCGATCACCGATGCTCACCGTCCGAATGGTCTGTATGTTTGATTGATCTTTGAACAGACTAGCCATCTCCAGGGGAAATGACTGCTGGGGCGTTTGCCCAAGGAACTCATTTTGATCAGACCAGAACAGGTATGTTATTTTCTCATCATGTTCGGGGTCCAAATCATTGGATTGGAGTAGTTCCGATGGAATGCGAGAGGATTGAACACGCTTTTGGGCCTGTACCATGATTTCATCCGTATCGTGATATAGCTGGTATTGCATATGAACGTACAGCCAGATGCCCAATATGGAAAAAACGAGAAGAAAAACAATAGTATTCAGGATGACCAGCCGTCTGCGAATGTTAGTGAACATGAGGGTCACCCGTTAACATATAACCGATTCCACGTACGGTTCGGAGAAGATTGTCTGCGTTACGGGCTGCGAGCTTTTTACGCAAAAGGTGCATATATACGTCGACTGCGGTCGTGGCCGCCCCCGAATCAAACCCCCAAACCCGGTCGAATATCTGCTCACGGGTTAATATTTGCTCTTTATTACATAGAAAATACTCCAGTAATTTATATTCTGTCGCCGTTAAGTTCAAGCCCTGTTCTCCGCTAAATGCGTCTCTCGCTGCAGGGACTAATCGGATAGGTCCATAGATCAATTCGCCTTCCTGTCCTATGGTGCCCTTTCTCCTCAAAACAGCTCTTGTTCGTGCCAATAATTCCGATACGGCGAACGGTTTCGTGATGTAGTCGTCTGCTCCGATATCCAGTCCGGAGACACGATCCTCTACTGCATCTTTAGCTGTCAAAAGAATGATTGGGACCAGCATAGCGTGTGCCCTCAGCCTTTTGACGATTTCAACACCGCTCATTCCAGGCAACATGATATCAAGAATAATCAAATCATAAATATTCTGTTGGGCCAAATAATACCCTTCGTCGCCAGTTTCTGCGCCATCTGTCAGGAAAGATTCACTTTCAAAGAGGTCACGGACAATCCTGAGAAGAGAAGGATCATCTTCTACGACAAGCACTCGCACACGTTGTTCCACCTTTCAGCGATCGAACTCATTTTGTTTGTTTTTTAAGAAAATTTAAATATTCCACTACTATACTAGCATTATCAGCAGAGGCGTATAAGGATAATCATATATGGAGGGATTTTCATGGCACAGATGAATAAAAAATGGGTCGTTTTATGCTCAACAGCGATTACAGCAGTGTACGCAGCCGGATATTTTACGACGGAAACCGAGGCAGCCATGCCGCCATTGCCGCATCACATGCAAGCCAGTATTCAAACAAATGATATATCAAAAAATAATAATCCTTCAAATGTAAAGTCAACCTATACGAATAAACATAATATTCCAGCCAAAAGTTTATATAAAGATGGTACCTATACGGGGATGGGCAATAATCGGCGTGGTTCCATTGAAGTCAGTGTAACGATCAAGAATGATAAAATAACGGACGTTGAAGTTAGCCATTTTGCCATGCATTATTCGGAAAGTGATATAGCAGGGCTCCCTTCGGAGGTTGTGCAAAACCAGAGTGCACAAGTGAGGAATGTATCCGGTGCAACGTATAGCACCGAGGCATTTCAGGACGCTGTACAGGATGCGCTCTCCAGCGCACAAAACGTGTAGCTATGAAAAGAACTAAATTATATATGGATACTGCCGTAAGCATACAGATTGTTACAGGGAAATCCACATCCGAAGAAGCGGTAACACAGAAAATGAATCAGGCATTTGAGGCTTTTCAAAAAGTAGAGCAAGCTTGCAGTCGTTTTAGCCCTGACAGTGAATTGATGAGCGCCTGTCAACAGGTAGGAGTACCTGTAACCGTGAGCCCGTTTTTGTTTGAACCCCTCAAATTTGCTTTGGAAATAGCGAAATGGACGGATGGGATATTTGATCCTACGGTAGGAAAAATAATGGAATATCATGGATTTAATCGACATTATTTAACCGGGCAATCCATTGAAAGTCCTTCTGCCGCCACGGTAACTTATCGGGATATCGTTTTAAATGAACAAGATCGTACATTGTGTTTGCGGAAGCCATTGGTGATTGATTTAGGAGCTGTAGCCAAAGGATTTGCCATTGACTTAGCAGCTCATGAGTTAAAAGAATTTGAAGGATTTGTCGTGAATGCGGGCGGCGATCTGTTTGCAGGAGGGGTGAACGATGGTGGAGAGGCATGGGAAATAGGTATTCAG
The DNA here is from genome assembly GCF_059417685.1 of Paenibacillus sp. LT-B23. Lineage (NCBI taxonomy): Bacteria > Bacillati > Bacillota > Bacilli > Caryophanales > Paenibacillaceae > Paenibacillus > Paenibacillus sp. LT-B23. Next base: position 69,673 of record NZ_JBSQBM010000009.1, read on the forward strand.
CATCCTGAACGCAAAGAGGAAATGGTATCGACGGTTCTGCTTTCCAATGAGGCTATCTGTACTTCGGGAGGTTACGAGCGCAAGAGTTCGGCTGAGGCTGATGTACATCATCTGATTGATCCTAAAACCAAGCGCTCGCCCAAGGAATGGGTTAGTTCCAGTGTGATTGCCCCCTTCGCTATGATGGCGGATGCTTTTTCTACGGCATCATTTTTGTTGGGTGCAGCAGAGGGGCAGCGGCTCATGGAACAAGCGGGTTTACAAGGCATCCTCATTACATCTGATTTACAATTGGTTCGAGTAGGAGGGATATAAATGACGATAAAACAATGGAGTAAATCACCAAAAGGCTATGTTGCAATGGTTATCACGGCTTATCTTCTTATAGCCTCTATCGCAGAGCATAATATGGAAGATATTACCAATGGAATCGTGGCCGTCGGTGCTGCTGTAGCTGTTGACATTCTTTGTGGCTTGATGAGACAAAGGAAGCGAATGCTGCCGGATGGTGCATTGATCACAGGGCTACTTATCGCCCTGGTGTTAAGCACTACGACCTCTTGGCCCGTTGTTGCGGCTACTTCAGCGATTGCCATAGTATCCAAGCACCTGTTGGTCTATAGGAAGAAGCCGATTTTTAATCCGGCGGCTTTTGGACTGCTGCTATCTATTCTCATATTTGGATCAGGGCAGAGCTGGTGGGGGGCATTCGGGGATTTACCCGCATGGATGATTGCCTTCCTGCTCATTGGTGGATATGTAATAACGGATCGGGTCAATAAATATCCGCAGGTGTTTTCATTTTTCGGGACATTTTTTGTATTATTGTTCCTTATAGGTCGCTTTCATCTGGGAGATGCTTCGGATGCACTTCGTCCTCCATTCATCAATGCCGCTCTTTTCTTTGGCTTTTTTATGCTCACTGATTTGCCCACGACTCCTGCCAAGGTGAAGGATCAAATCTTTTTTGGGATTCTTGTCGCATTTGTAGGAGCGGCTGTGTATGACCTTTTTGGAGGATTAATGTACTTGTTTATAGGGCTGCTATTGGCAAACCTGCATCATGTACTTAAATCACGTTTGAGTGCAAGAGTGACCAACAGGCCTGTTTCGAATATGCAACCAGTCTCCAAGCGAGGTTAAACGGTTTAAAATAAGCAAGTACGTACGGGATTGACTTCCAGCGTGCTTGCTTTTTGCCGTGGAGTGAGGTTGCTTATCATTCCCGAAAGTTTCATAATACTTGTAGTAGTGCCATGCAAACATGCAAAAACCTCTTCGTATGCCTACAGCTTGACCAGATAAAGAGCTTATATTATGGATTAGGAGTGAAGCAGTCATGAATGATACGATTTCCTTGTTGATGAATCACCGGTCTGTACGAAAATTCAAGTCAGATGCCGTTACCGACGAACAGCTCGCAGCTATTGTGGCAGCAGGCCAGATGGCTTCCTCGTCCAGCAATGTACAGGCTTATACCGTCATTGCCGTTACAGAGCCTTCTTTGAAAACAAAGCTGGCTGAGTTGGCAGGTGGTCAGGCTTACGTTGAGCAATGCCCGGCGTTCCTCGTGTGGTGTGCAGATTTGTACCGCTTGAAGCAGGTCACGGTCCATCATCAACCGGGTAAGTCCTCCTATGAAGGTTCCGTCGAAAATTACACGGTTGCGACCATTGATGCCGCGTTAGCTGCACAGAATGCAGCGGTAGCCGCCGAATCACTCGGTTTGGGCATTGTCTACATCGGGGGTATCCGTACAAAAATAGCCGAGGTATCCGAGCTGTTGGGATTGCCTGAGCTGGTATATCCGGTGTTCGGTATGTGTATTGGTGTACCGGATCAGGAAGGGGGCTTACGTCCACGTCTTCCGCTATCCGGTGTATTGCATATGAACGGCTACGACAAAGATCAGACGATGAAAGCTGTGGATCTGTATGATCACACATCGGTTGAATATTTGAAGGAACGCACAGGTGGTCAGCGGTCTACCCCATGGTCAGAGCAAATGGCAGCAAGACTGACCGAGCCTGCACGTTTGCAGATGAAGTCTTTTTTGGAGCAAAAGGGATTTTTGAAGCAATAAAGGTCGGGTAGGCGATGAAAATAACGCAGCAACATATAAATGGCATGAAGCTATAGGTATGTTTGAAAAATACAAAGAACCTCCTTTTTGCGCATGATGAAGTCCGCGTAATAGGAGGTTCTTTGCTTTTGTTGTAAGCTGGCTTGTATATCTTATCTTTTCAGGGAATAGCTGATATGGCTTTAGAAAGCAGATAGTGCGTAAAAGCGTCTCGTATTGTCATAAAATAATTGCCGAATGGCAGTTTCATTTTGACCTGTCAGCCTGCTATACGCCCGAATGACTTCAGCGGTCATGCACGGATGGGTCTGTTGTCCGACAAAAGGCCCTTCAAAGGGCCAAGGGCCGTCCGTTTCTGCCATCACCTGACCGGATGGATACTGTGTTGCCAAATTTCGGATTTCGTCCTCATACAAGAGATCCGGTGTGAAGGAGACATAATAGCCGTTACGGGCCATGCGTTTGGTCGTAGCAGCAGAGCCTTTAAACCAATGGAAATGCACCTGCGTGACGCCGTGGCGTTCCAGTAAATCGCAGGCAATATCCGCGTCCTCGTAAACAGCATGCAGCACAATCGGCTTGTTATGTTTTCCTGCAAATCGGACAAAACGTTCCAGCAGTTCTATGTAAGGAGCAGGGTCAAAGGAAACGCCTCTCTCCAAGGCTTCCAGCCGATTATAGTAGGGCAAGCCGACCTCGCCTACGGCAACCATATGCTCTACATGCTCGTCCATCCAGTCGAACAACAGATCAAGCTCAGCTTGCGATGGAAGAGGCTGTTCGGGATGAAAGCCAAAGGCGGGTCGTACCAGCCAGGGAAAACGCTTAGACAAACGCAAATTGGCCCGGCTGGAGGCAAGATGCATGGACACGGCTATGACGGCTTCGACGCTGCTATCAGCAAGCGAAGCGAGCAATAGCTCCTGCTGCTCAGGCGGATAGCTATCCACATGAATATGCGCGTCGATGAGCGGCGCGGGTGCTGCCGATGGTGTTCTCACGTCCAGTTTCATGTCCTTCAAGTCATTCATAACGGCTTTACCTCGTCACCTGAAGCATCCTCACGGACGCCTTCAGGGTTGCCCGTGTCGCCTTCCAGTCTGTGCTTTTCCTCGCGCATCCAGCCTGTCATTTTCCGCTTCCATTCGATAAAGCGCGGGTCGAGGGTGATTTCTTCCCTGCGAGGACGGGGGAAGGGAACGTCTACGACATGTATCACCGAAGCAGGTCGTGCCGACAGTACGTAGATGCGGTCGGAGAGCAGCAACGCTTCCTCAATGCTGTGAGTAATGAACAGCACGGAGCGGCGATTCTTCTCCCACATCCGCAGGAGCCATTGTTGCATGTCTCCACGCGTCAGCGCATCCAGTGCGCTGAACGGCTCATCCAGCAGCATCAGCTCTTGCGGACTGAGTAGCGCGCGCAAGAAAGCCGCCCGCTGCTGCATGCCGCCAGAGAGCGTATGCGGATACGCCTTTGCGAATGGGCCAAGCCCGATCTGCTCCAGCCATTGCAGGGCATTCTCACGGCGTTCGCGTTCGCTGGCGTGCCGGGGCTGCGCCGCTGTATCTTTACGCGGCGCGTTTTCCTGCCCGAGCAGCACATTGTCCAGCGTGGTACGCCACGGAAAAAGCGCGGGCTGCTGCGGCATATAGCTGATATGCCCACGCTCACCGGTCACGTCCTGTCCGTGCATACGGATGTTCCCCAGCTGTGGCTTGAGCAGCCCGCCGATGATGTGAAACAGCGTGCTTTTGCCGCTGCCGGACGGACCGATCAGGGAGACGAATTCTCCGGGTTTGACGGTCAAGGATACATCCTGCAATACAGGCAGTGAGCTTCGCTTTTCACGGAAGGCAAGGCTGATACCGTCCAGTTCCAAGGCTGGAGGAGTAGAGGAACGCTCCTGCTGTTCCACGGCCCCTTGGACTCGTTGTTCATCAGCCATATTTTGCGGTGATAAGTCAGTCGGATGCAGACTCATACGCACCACGTCCTTTCTTTGGTATACTGCGGTTCCAGCGTATTCTGGTCATACCATTTGGAAGCTATTCCTGATCGGGTTTCCAGCGTACCAGCCATTTTTCCAGCAGTAGAATAGCTACGAACATTAGCAAACTGAGTGTAACAATGATGCCAATGGCGGCAAAAATCAGATCCGTACGGTAGGCTGATTTTTGCAGATTCATATAATATCCAATTCCTTCACTGGCTCCGATCCATTCAGCAATGATTGCCCCCATCACGCTGTAGGTGGCGGCAATCTTGATGCCCGAAAATACTTGTGGCAGGGAATGTGGTAACTCCAGCTTCATAAAAATAGCCATTCGGCCTGCGCCCGACATGCGCATATAGCTCATCATCGTGCGGTCCGTCCGTGTCAGCCCGTCCATGGCCGCTACAGCCACGGGGAAAAAGCAGACCAGTGTAATCACCATCAGCTTGGGCAACACGCCAAAACCAAACCACACCATCAGCAACGGGCCGAGAGCGATGGTCGGAATGTTTTGACTAAGAATGAGCAGCGGGTACAGAGCCGATTTGAGAAAAGGGATGGTATGAAGAACGATAGCGATCAGTAGCCCTGTCGCTGTACCGATAGCAAATCCCGCCAGCGTTAAGCGAACGGTAGCCCAGGTATGTGCGCTAATCAGCGCCGATTGGGCCATTCCTTCCTGCACGATCAGGGACGGAGCAGGCAGTATCCATGATTCCACATGCCAATAGGAAACCGCTCCCTGCCAGGCCGCTAAAAAGAAGAGGACCGCCACAAGGGGCGGCCATACGCTTTTCCACCAGGATGCGTTTTTGCCTTTCGGGTTCATGGGCGATATTTCTCGGTCAGCTTATCCATGCTGATACCCTGCGGGTTATGTGCGATTTTGATCTGTGAAATGACACTTGGACTGCCCGCTTCTGTCAGTGCCTCGTGCATGTCTTTAACCACTTTCAGCAGCTCATCCAGCTCACCTTCCATGGTCGTGTCCAATGGATTCACCTGATGTTTGACACCAGAGCGCTGAATAACTTCAATCGCTTTATCTACATATGCATAAGAGTCCTCGTTATTTGGGGTTTTAGGAATCACTTGAATACTGAGCAGTGTGTTAGCCATGTGAATTCACCTGTCCTTTATTTGCAGTTTTTTTTGGGAAAATATGGTGGTTTAAGGTGGTTAAGAGATCGCTCCGCGGTTCATTTGATCTTACGATCGCTGTTGCCGTGGGATTCTTTGAATAAATTTAAAAGGTAAGAATCCCACGGCAAAGGCGAGCGCTTCGCTTCTTCAGATTCAAATGAACCGCTGCGCTGCCAACCGCCTTAAAAGCACCTTATTTTTAAAGTGGTTGTACGGCATTTTTTACACACAAGCGCACCTACTTAGCGCTTAGAATAAGACGAAACTAAAAAACAAACCAAGTGGAACGAGAACGAAGTGGGCGGAATGGTGCTGTAGAAGCGCGCTTCGGAAGCATCACCTTGCCCGGATTCCACCTCTGGATATTTATAAAAGAAGTCTGGGTACAACAGCGATGGGAAGCACCATCCGTCCGCGTAGTGGCGCTTGGTGCACGTCCCTAGTTCGACTTTATTTATTTGGTAATTTAGCGTTTTAACAAAATGATTAACGCTTAGGCAGGAAGTCGTTGGTGAAGGCTTTATCCACTTCCAAGGGTTTGCTGAGCAGCTTGCGCTCGTACATCCAGTCGGAGTAGTTTTTCCATACCTCCGCTTTTTGTACGCCCCATTGGGTGGCATCGTCCTGATAACGCGGGCTTAGCCATTTTTGGCTGGCGAGCACCAGCTTTTTATCCAGCTCCGGAACCGCTTTGGTCAAGATATCTGCGGCTTCTTCCGGGTGAGCGATGGTATATTCATAGCCTTGAGCGGTTGCGTCCATGAAGGACTTGACCAGCTCAGGATCATTTTTAATGGTCTGTTCGTTGCTCACGATGACAGGTGTATAGTAATCCAGACTTTTGGAATAATCTTTTACATACAGCATATCCAGTGGCTCACCCCGTAGTTGGGCTTCAATCCCGGTCCATGCGTAGAAAATCCAGGCAAAGTCGATATCCCGCTTCACGGCTGTAAAATAATCGGCATTGCCCATGTTGATGATCTTCACCTTGCTTACATCGCCTTTGTCTGCGTCCATGATGGATTTCATGACCGCTTCTTCTACGGGAGAACCCCAGCCGCCGTAGGTTTTACCTTCAAAATCCTTCGGGCTCTTAATCCTGCGGTCAATCGGGGCTGCGAAGCCTGATGTATTATGCTGAATGACCGCAGCGATGGATACGAGCGGTACCCCTTGCGAACGCGCCTGTGTGACGCCCTCCTGATAGCTGATACCAAAAGGTACAGCATTGGAAGCAACCATTTGATCGGCTCCGCCTGAGCCGGGTTGAACGATCTGGACATTCAAGCCTGCTTTTTCATAAAACCCTTTGGCCTTGGCGACATAGAGGCCCGTATGATTCGTATTTGGCGTCCAGTCGAGCACGACTTTAACGTCCTTGAGTCCCTTTGTCGGGGAGGATGCTTGGGTGTTGGTGGCAGGAGTCTCGTCTTGTGGTGCAGAGGGGGAGCTTCCGCCGCAGGCGGTCAGGGTCAGGGCCATGAACCACAGGCTGATCAGCCCAAGGCTTAACATTTTCATGCGCTTCATCGTTGTGTTCTCTCCTTTATTACCCGTAATCCGTCGGATCAGACAGCTTATGTTTCCCAATTCACAATAATAACTTCTGCCGGACGCTATCTGTTCCAACAACATCATCTTCAACAAAAAAAGCGCCCCGATGTTCCGGGACGCTTGCGCATGTATATACCAAAGTAAGGGATGGGCCTGGTCAAAGAAAAGGCGCATCTTGCTTAAGCATTCCTACGCTGGCATTACCCAGATCAGGTTGTAAGGGTCAGTGTCTTGGGACACACTCTCAGCCGGCCGATTCCAGCACCCCTGGCATTGTATAGTCGAATGGGTTATTCAATTCGGGTTTACTACGACGATTATATGCCTAGAAGGCGGGTCTGTCCAGCATTGGGGAAGAAGTGACGGTTCATTTGCCAAACGACAGGGTACACTTTTACTGTGAGCTTTGTTCTGATAATGACCATGATTCAATCGCTTAAAGTTGTTTTTCAGAATAGCTGCGCAGGTATGGTTTGATGAGCTGGTGTTGGATCATGGCATGGGCCTTCAAAGGAATTCTAATTTGCGAAAAGGAGTTGTTGTACCGTGGGTAAAACGGAAACATTGGATCGCAGCCAACTGGAACAAGCCATTGTAAAGGCTTTGGATAACAACAAATTTTGCTCGTTGGGTACGGTGGAGGGCGGCAAGCCGAAGGTACGCTATATGGCTCTTTTTAACGAAGGGTTGAACATCCATCTGGCGACAGATCGCAAAACACATAAGGTGGAGGAGCTCAAGGACAACCCAAACGCTTATCTGCTGCTGGGCTATGAGGTTGGCGGTACAAAGGAAGTCGTAGAGGTTGAGGCGACTGTCCGTGTAACGGCTGACGAGGGACTGCGCAAACAAGTGTGGAATGATTCGTTGAAGGAATGGTTTTCCGGCCCGGATGACCCCGATTATGTTATTCTGGATGTAAACCCGACTCGAATTGAGTATGTGGGCAAGCAAACCGGACGTCAGGTGTGGGAAAAATAGAAACGGATAGAGTATGAGAAAACCAGCAATTCTCCGAGTTTTTTGGGAGGTTTGCTGGTTTTTAAGTTCTCGGAAAATTAATTATTTTTTCATAAATAAATAGGGTAAATGACTACTCTTTTGTCCCGCGTTGGATTAAAATAGGAATGGTGGGTTCTAAACTTACATATATGTGCAAAAGTATGTGTATGAGGCCTACACCTTAATGAGGAGGGATATATTTTGTTATTTCATAAAAAATGGTTTAAAGGGTTTACAGCAGCCGTCGTAGCCTGTAGTATGCTGGTGTTTTCAGCCGCTCCGTCTTGGGCTGCCAGCGAATCTAAGGATAGCGCTACAGTGAATTTGCGGATCATGGAAACAACGGATATTCATGCGGCCTTGATGAATTACGATTACTATGCGGACAAGGAAACGAACGAATATGGCTTGATTAACACAGCTGGACTGATCCAGCAGGCGCGCAGTGAAACGAGAAACAGCCTGTTGTTCGATAACGGCGACTTGTTGCAGGGCAATCCACTGGGTGATTATATGGCCAGAAGCAAAACCTTCGAGAAAGAAGGCGGTGTCCATCCGGTCTACAAGATGATGAACTTGATGGACTATGATGCGGCTACGGTGGGGAACCACGAATTTAACTATGGTCTCGACTTTTTGGAAAGATCGCTCAAGGGAGCTGATTTCCCTTACGTAAATGCGAACGTGTATTACGATGATGGGGGCCAAGGCACTAAAAATTATTTTACCCCTTATCGCATTCTGGATAAAGAAGTGACGGATGAAAAGGGTGAAGTTCATCCACTCAGAGTGGGCGTGATTGGCTTGGTAACACCACAAATTACGCAGTGGGATGAAAGTAATTTGAAGGGCAAAGTCGTTACCAAGGATATTGTGGAAACGGCGAAAAAGTTTATTCCACAAATGAAAACCGAGGGTGCTGACATTATTATTGTGCTGGCACACACAGGTTATGAGGATGTACCGCAAACTCCGATGATGGAAAATGCCGTTAAATATTTGAGCAAGGTAGACGGAATTAACGCTATTTTATTTGGACACGCGCATAAATCCTTCCCCGGCCCTGATTTTAAAGAAATGAGCGGTGTAGACCTGGATAAAGGAACTATCAATGGTGTGCCAGCTGTAGAAGCTTCCTCATGGGGCAAGGAGCTAGGCATTATTGACCTGACCCTGGAAAAGAAAAAATACGAGTGGAACGTAACAAATTCACAGTCTGAAGTGCGTCCGGTTGTGAGTACCAAAAATCAGACTGTGCAGATGAATCCTGAGTTTAAACTGGTAGATGCGATCAAGGAAGAGCATACAGGAACGCTGGATTATGTTCGTCAACCGGTGGGAACCACAACCGCACCGATTAACAGTTATTTTGCATTAGTGCAGGATGACCCATCCATTCAGATTGTGACGAATGCACAAAAATGGTACGTACAAAACCATCTTAAAGGGACCGAATACGAAAATCTTCCCGTATTGTCGGCTGGCGCCCCATTCAAGGCTGGTGGTCGAAATGGTGCCGAGTATTATACCAACATTCCTGAAGGCACGATAGCCATTAAAAACGTGTCCGATCTGTACGTGTACCCGAACACGGTTCAGGCCGTAGAAGTTACCGGTGCTGAAATTCAGGAATGGCTGGAATGGTCTGCGGGCCAGTTCAACCGTATCGATCCAAAGAAAACCGAGGAACAATCGCTGATTAACAAAGATTTCCCTACCTACAATTTTGATGTCATTGACGGCGTGAATTACCAGATTGATGTGACTCAGCCTGCACGATATGATGCCAAGGGAACCGTTATTGATCCTTCTGCTCATCGTATCAAGGATTTACAATACAACGGGAAAGCAATTGATCCTGCACAGAAATTTATCGTAGCGACCAACAACTATCGTGCTTCCTCATCCAAACTGGCAAATCCGGATGGCAAACGCATTGTGATGGCAGCACCGGACGAAAGCCGCCAGGTCGTTATTGATTACATCCGTACGAACGGAACGATTAATCCGGCAGCGGATGGTAACTGGTCTATTGCTCCTTTCGGTGAGGCTAAGATTACCTTTGAATCCTCGCCTGATGCCAAAGACGTGCTTGCCGGAAACCAGCAAATTTCATTCCTCGGCAGCGCGGCTGACGGCTTTGCTAAATATAGTCTTAAAGCTGGCGCGAAGCCCAATGCAGCAACGACACCTGTAAAGGAAACCGTGACTCCAGCGAAGGCAACAGCGAAGCCTGCCGTAAAAGCAACCAAACCTGCGGTGGCTAAACCAGCTAAAACAACTAAAACAACCAAGCCAAAGGCTTCCAAATAAGCTTCTCAAATGTAATGTGTAAAACGGGATTTATATCTCTCAAAGGGAGTGTCAACAGCTATTACTAGATGTTGACACTCCCTTAATTTTAAGGATTTAGGTAATGAAGTGATTTGGTGGAGAGGGGACTGAACGTGTATTTGAAATGGGATAAAACTTATATTTTCCTTAAGTAGCTCTTTTATAAATGCGTGTTACATTATGCTTAGATCGTCTTGTTGTACGTCGTCGGCGTTGGTGTACTAATCGTTTCTTTTTAAATCTTGATTTTTCTTCGCGTTCATATCTATGCCGAGCTACAATAGAAACAGTGTGGCTTGGTGGAGCAGCCTGCTTGTTCGTAGGATTAGCCGCTGTTATGCGGTTGACTAAAAATGATTCTGGATAATACCACTTGCCATGCCATTCTTTTTGTAATCCAAGTTGGATGTATGCATTGTCTGGTGAATGCAAATCATAGATAAAGAACTCGCATGATAAAGCGCTTGTAGTACTTGGAACATACTTGATCATCAAAGAACCTGTATTCATTAGACGAGGTAAAAAATAAAAATGAAGCATTTTATCTTTCATAGGATTCAGATTGACACCTAAGTTACGTATACTGGCTTTATTTAATACTCCTTTAAAGATGTTATTTAGACCTCGCATACCTTTGTATTCTTTTAACTGTCTACCATGTAGAGTCCGTTGTTGCTTTGCAGTCTTTTCAATGCCAACCAAGTGACAAAATTTATTTAAGTCAAACTTTAGCGTAATTGTTTCCCCCGTACTTAAGATAAATTCAAATGTGTAGGGATAAAGTTCTTTATAAAATAGCTCTCGCAGAACGGGTAAGTCAATGTCTGCGAAATTTGGTTTTTTATTTAAGCTGAGTAGCGTTGTCAAATCAAGCATTTATTTTTCCTTGTCCTTTGATATGTATAGTTGTAATGTCACAAAAAAAGCTCTGATGTATCCCATCAGAGCTTGCATATTTAAAGAATGGCGGCAAATTTTGGATGAACAAGGTATTTATAAGACCCGCCCGTCGGGTACCAGACGCCACCAATGTCCGGCTCGGTTTCCTAAAAAACGCGACGTAATTTATTTGTGTTTCAGTGAAACCATAAAAGTTTATGTGATAGCCGTTTTAAGGTAAACAAGGTATTTATAAGACCCGCCCGTCGGGTACTGGATGCTATCTTTTCCAGCTCGGTTTCGGAAGAAACACGACTACGTATTAATATCTACATTATAACGTAAAATATCCTCTTTGCCAACGGAGAGTTGTTCTAAAAAATAAAATAGGCAGAGATTATATCCCAGAAAAATTATTTCAAGTTTAATCAATGATGTGATTAATTTTTAAACACTCCTTAATATTAGTTCAAAAGACTTTAATTTTTGTCGAATATGCACTTAAGTCCTAGGTTGTAGCCGAAAATAACCTTATTTTTTGTAAAAACACATAATTACATAGTACTTTTGTTCTAGTTATTTGTGATATAATGGTGAAAAAACCGGAAAATTGTTCCGAGGAGGACCATTATGACTTGCAGCAATTGCAGCATCATATTACCTATTAAGGACCAGGGATTGCTGAAAATCAGGCATCCCAGGGAGTCGCTTACTCAAGCGTTGGACAACTTGGGTATGCTGTCGGAACAAATGAAACAGGAACAAGGGCGCGAGGACGGCGTTGTGTTTCGCTATGACAGTCCTTCGGAGCTGGAGCAATGGATGGACAGACTGGCACTTCTGCCGAAGGAATGGCTGTTACATATGGAGGTTGTGGTGACCGGAACGTTTCATATCGAAGGGTATGAGGATTGGCTTCCATTCAGCCAACTGCAAGCCCGAATCAAGCATCCGAATGTCATGGATATTATTGCGGATCAAAGCTTTTCCAGCCATATGCAGCCTATTGTCGACCACAAACTGAATGTTATCGGGTTTGAATTTTTGTTGCGTCCGTCACATCCGCAGAGACTTTTTCAGCCCTTTCGGCTGTTTGAAATCGCTCGTGAAGCTGGGTTACACGCTCATCTGGATCGGTCAGCCCGTATTTCTGCGATTGAAAAAAGTGCAACATGCCTTCCTGCGGGAATCAAACGTTTTATTAATTTTCTTCCTTCCACTATTTATAATCCGGCTTATTGCTTGAATCATACCTTTGAGACGATTGATCGGTTGTCCATGAATACGGAGGATTTTGTATTTGAAGTTGTAGAGACGGAAGAAATAAATGATCTGAATTTTTTGCATCGAATTTTTGAACAATATCGTAAACGTGGAATTTCGGTGGCATTGGATGACGTGGGAGCAGGGTATTCTACGACAGAGCTGATGAATCGGCTCCAGCCGGATTATGTGAAAATTGACAGGAGTTTAATTAATGGCTGCTACCGTAACAGTGACCAGCAACGACAAATTACGGGGATCGTGGAAGCGGCTTTTCATTTTGGCGGCCAAGTGCTGGCTGAAGGAGTCGAGCAGATGGAAGATTTTGAATTCTGTCATAAAGCAGGAGTATCGCTGGCTCAGGGTTATTTGTTTGGTAAGCCGGAGCCGAATCCGCCCTCCAATTTTATGCTTAGTAGCGTAATATAGTCAGAAACAAATTTAAGTAGACGTAGTCTATAAAAAGTGGAACTTAAATAGGGCTGTCCCATAAGCAGATTCCAACCTTATTTGACAGTGCTTATATCACTATTAATGTAACAAAACGCGAGTGCAGAGGTTATTTCACCCCTGCAACTCGCGTTTTTTGGTCATGCTTGCCCATCTGAGCAAGTTATGGGCAAGCGAAAGCCGCACTGTTTCCAATTTTACTTGGATAAGGAACATTAAAAACCTGGGAGCAGTTTACAACATGTTTTATTTATAAAGTAAAGATTGACGTTTGAAAGACAAATGGATACAGTGTATTATATAAGAAACAGTGTTTCTTTCGTAATACACTGTATCCATACTAGGTAAAAAGTTTAACATTACAGGGAGGACAACCAAAATGAAAGCAGTACAACTGAAAAACGGTTTTGGCTTTGAAGAACTAACCTTAACGGAACTCGACATACCGGTGCCGGGACGGCTGGAAGTTCTGATCCGCATAAGGGCAGTGTCCCTTAATTATCGAGATTTGGTAATACTTAATGGAGTAATGCCGATCGGCATTCAATTTCCCTTCATTCCGTTATCCGATGGAGCGGGTGAAATTGTAGCTGTGGGCGAAGGGGTGACAAAATTTCAGGTTGGACAAAGGGTAGCGGCAAATTTACAACAGAAATTCATTGGCGGGAGCACGAGAGCGGAGGTATTAAAGGATAGTCTGGGAGGCCCGCTCAGTGGAGTGGCGGCTGAATATATCGTTCTGCATGAAGAAGGGGTCGTCGCCATTCCGGATCACCTTTCTTGGGAGGAGGCTTCCACCTTGCCGATTGCGGCATTAACCGCATGGAGCATGCTGATGGAATCCGGCGGGCTGCGAGCGGGGGATACGGTGCTCTTGCAAGGAACAGGCGGTGTTTCCATCTTTGGGCTTCAATTCTCTCTGATGGCGGGAGCACGGGTAATGATCACATCGAGCAGCAATGACAAGCTGGAACGGGCAAAGGCTCTCGGCGCATGGCAGACAATCAACTATTCGGAAGTTCCCGAGTGGGATAAGGTGGCTCTGGAGCTGACAGGCGGAGTCGACCATGTCCTGGATGTAGGGGGAGCGGCAACAATGGCGCAATCCATCAATGCACTTCGTACCGGAGGGACTGTGAGCATGGTCGGATTCTTATCGGGCTTGACCATTCCTGAGTTCGATGTCACCAGCATTTTGCAGAAGGCTGCAACAATTCGCGGCAGCCAAGTTGGTAACCGGGAACATTTCGAAAACATGAATCGCGCCATTTCCCGCCATCGTTTACACCCTGTCATCGACCGGGTATTCCCGCTCAGCCGAATCGGCGAAGCCTTCGCACTTTTGGCTGAAGGAAAACAGTATTTCGGTAAAATCGTCGTTCAAATATAAATATTATTCACATCACATAGGAGGCACTCTAATGCCCAGTAAACCTGATTTGTCTGTCAAAGATTCTCAAGGAAGAAAGAATAAGAAACCGCGTAAATGGGTACGCAGAACCGGATTATCGCTGCTGGCGGTAATCCTTCTGGGAGTGGTTATTTTTATGCTCATTCCTTCCCCTGTCCAGCCTGCAAAATGGCTTGCGCCTTCGGCCCCCTCTTTTGAACAAGCGGGTCCATGGCAACAAAACAATAAACTCAGCTCCGCAGAGCTTGTTACAGATGCCCCTAAGTTTCCGGAATTTATCACCTTTGACAAGAAGGGAAATTTATATACGGGAGACTCCGACGGGAAAATTTATAAGGTTGCCTTTGATACAAAGGGCAATCCGCAAAAGGCCCAGCTATATGCAGATACCAAAGGAACGCCCAATGGACTTATGTTTGACGCAAGTGGAAATCTGATCGTTACGGATGTTAAGAAGGGGCTGCTGTCGGTAGATCCTTCCGGAAACGTGACGGTGTTGGCCGATCAAGTCGACGGCACACCGATCTATTTGGCCAACGAGCTGGATATTGCCAAAAATGGTACCATTTATTTTTCTGACACCTCCAATTATGGCAGTGTAGTCTTCAAAGAAATCGCCGAGAACAAACCGCATGGACGTTTGCTGAAATATGATCCGGCGACCAAGCAGACGACAGTTTTGTTGGAAGGTCTTTATTTTGCGAACGGGGTTGCCTTGTCTGCGGACGAAGATTTTGTGCTTGTGGCAGAGTCGTATCACTACCAATTGACCAGATACTGGCTCAAAGGGCCGAAGAAGGGGACTTCGGATATTTTTGCGGATAATCTCGCCGGTTTTCCGGATAACATTACGCGTGATGATCAAGGCCATTTCTGGGTCGGTCTCTTCACGACACGTATTCCCTTTGTAGATCAGATGCATAGAAGCCCTTGGCTGGCTGGAATGATGGCCAAATTGCCTCAATCGCTGCTCAGTGGTGCAAGCGCACCTGTGAAGCATGGGCTTGCTGTGGAGTTGAATCCGCAGGGTAAACTCATCGGAAGCTGGCATGATCCTGAAGGCTCGCTTTATGGGGTAACCACGGCTGTAAACCATGACGGATATTTATATATAGGTACAGCTCCTGGAGGCAGCCAGGGTGTTCATCGCGTGCTTTTAACCAAATAAGCTTGGGGAGGGTTTAACATGATATTGGATGAGTTGAAATTATCCTGGAAAGCGAAGGAAAGTTTGGCCGGGAAAGTAGCTTTGGTAACAGGCGCAAGCAGTGGCATTGGGGCATCGATTGCAAAAAAACTGGCAAAGCGAGGCGCGTATGTAGCTGTATTGGCACGCCGTCAGGAGCGATTGGATGAATTGGTTCGCGACTTGCACCAAGAGGAATTGTACGAGGTCATGGCAATACCTGCCGATATCCAAAAAGCGGAAGACGTACAGCAGGCGGTCCACGCCATTCTTGAACGCTGGGGGCGGCTTGACATTATCGTTGCCAATGCCGGCTTCGGGTATCGAAGCCCACTGGCAGAAGTGGAACTGGAAAGGTGGGAGGAGCTTTACAAGACGAATGTGCACGGTCTTGTCCTGACACTGAAGTACGGGCTTCAGCCGATGAGGGAACAGGCCAAGGGTGATGTTGTCATTGTCTCCTCTATTGCAGCGAAGGAAGTGGTTGCCGGAGGAGGACTATACAGCGCTACCAAGTATGGCGTTAGCGCCATAGCCTCCGCATTGCGATTGGAGACCAGTACGCAAGGAATTCGTGTAACTGCGATTCACCCCGGGGCGGTGGCGACGGAATTTTCGCAGGTGGCCGGATATCCCGAGCAGGAAATTCGGGCGTTTGCTTCGAGCGTTTTGCCGCTGCATCCCGATGATGTTGCAGAAGCTGCCCTTTATGCACTGGAGCAGCCGGAGCATGTTAATATTCCAGAGTTGACCATTATGCCTTCGAGACAGGTTCAGCGGTTCAAATAGAGCGATATTTATTCTGACACAAACCGGGTATGGTCATCGCCGATGCCGGGTATGGCGGCGAAGAGGACTACGTGCCTTCGCTTGCCCATAACCTGCTCAATTGGGTGAGCATGAACCAAAAAGCGCGAGCTACAGGGGGGAATAACCCTTGCACTCGCGCTTTTTTACACTAATGACGAAGCGGGACAGCTCCATTTACTATAGCGCAGACCATATCCTGTGAAAATTTTGGCCCCACGTTCGCTCATCCAGCCATGCGATCCGTTATAGCGTGATGACGTATAGGCCCAACGGCGTGGTTGCGCTGCCTGCAATCATAAAACTTAGAGAATAACTGGACTTGCCAGGAGGGACGCTGATATCAGCCAATCGGCATACCTTGGTATTATCTCGTAGCAGAGGGATACCATATACACGATCATCCACACGCACAGACCCGGCGAACGCTCCGCCACGCGGATTGGCGTAGATGCGGACCGTACGTTCTTCGTCACCGTCGTTAATGATGGGAATGGTTGCGTTATAGATAACACCGAATTGTCCGCGGTTATCAAGCGCAGGGCCCAGCTCGCTGCGGGTTCCGGTAAACAACAGATCGGCGGGAGTCTTACCGTCCAGTTTTTTGGTGGCACATGTCCGGTAGTTGGCACTTTGCCCGACCACGTATTCCGGCATCTGCGCGTTCGTTTCGGAAAAGGACCATACACCGCGCGGATGTGCCTGCGGTGGTGGTACGGGGGGGAGCGGCTCCGCATGAATATCACGCAGGTCGGTCTGTGTATCCTTGCTGACCACAGTGCGAATGACATAGTCCAGCGTACCGTGGCCTTCGGCATATTCTACGGTGAAGTCATAGGTGAATCCGGCAAGGGACCCCTCGGGAAGTTCGAATTCTTCCAGCAGCGCTGTGCCTTTGCCAAATTTATGACGGTCTACTGGCTTCAAGCGCTTCATCATACCAGCCAAACAGCTTTTGGCAATCGACTGCCCGACATCCATAATCCAGTTACCATCCTCAGGCGCAATCTCAAGAGCCCGCTCGATATGACGTACTTCCAGCGCAGCATCGCTTTTATTCTCTACGGTGATGCCCAGTTTGACGGGTCCGCCGATTTTGTTGTAATGCCAGCCGAAAATGCGATGCTTGACCGTCCGGGTTGTCGTGCGCACCACGTCATGCCACAAGGTAGCTTGCCGGGCAGGTACAGTCACGGCGGTGAGCGTCTCCGGGTTATCGCTAAGCATCAGGCGGCGCTTTCCTCCTTCGGTGGCTGATTTCACATCCACATTGATATTCGGTGGGATCACAGCCGACTCCACAATCAGATCCTTTGGTTCTTTGGGGCGGTGGTTCATGTGACTTCCTCCTTTGATTTAGAGAATGGGACCGCTTCGGGTTCATAGATAGGGCGGTTCATATTTATTAGGTAACGCTGGAGTAACTTTTACAACCTGTTTTTAAAAATGTTTTTTTCAATCTCCCTTCTCCCCATCATACAAACGATTCGCCAGCAGGTATTGCGTGTATGTTAAGAGCATATGCTATTGGATGTACAGAGAAGCTACAGGAGGGAAACATGCCTAAAAAGATATGGTGGAAGGAAGCCGTTGTGTATCAGATTTATCCGATCAGCTTTCAGGATTCGGACGGAGACGGAAAAGGAGATTTACGAGGCATCCTGTCCAGGTTGGACTATTTAAGTGAGCTGGGCATTGATGTCATCTGGATTTGTCCGGTGTATAAATCACCCAATCATGATAACGGCTACGATATTAGCGATTATTATGCCATTATGGATGAGTTCGGAACAATGGAAGACTTTGATAAACTCCTTCACAAGGCGCATGAACGAGGCATTAAAATTATGATGGATCTGGTTTTAAACCATACATCGGATGAGCATCCGTGGTTTACGGAATCACGCTCGTCCAAGGATAATCCGAAACGGGACTACTACATATGGCGAACAGGCAAAAATGGCGGATATCCAAACAATTGGGAATCGTATTTTTCCGGTTCTGTGTGGAAATATGACAAGCTTACAGACGAATATTACATGCATCTGTATTCCGAGCATCAGCCGGATCTTAACTGGAACAATGAAGAAGTGGTCGCTGAATTGTACCGCATGGTGGAATGGTGGCTGAAAAAGGGAGTCGATGGCTTCCGGTTTGACGCCATTGCCCATATTGTCAAAGCCGAAGGGCTGCCAGATGCCGATAATCCCGAGAAACGGACATTGGTACGGGCCTATCAGCTTTTTTCCAATTTGGAACAAGTGCATGTGCTGCTTCGCATGCTGAATGAAAGAGTGCTGGAGCGGTACCCCTTAATGACCGTCGGTGAAACATCGGGTTTGGGTCCTGAACAGGCACTCGATTATGTGGGAGATCAGCGGCATGAGCTGAATATGGTTTTCCAGTTTGAACACATGTTTATAGATGCCCAGGGACAGGGGACAGAAAAATGGAAATCCAAGCCGTGGACATTGGTAGAGTTAAAAAAAATGATGAGTCGATGGCAGACGGAGCTTCATCAGGAGGGATGGAATGCGAATTATCTGAACAACCATGATCAGCCGCGCGCCCTCTCGCGATTCGGGAATGATGGACAGTACCGAGTGGAGTCGGCCAAAATGCTGGCAACCTTCACACATATGCTTGAAGGTACGCCGTACATTTATCAGGGCGAGGAAATCGGCATGACGAATATTGCGTACTCGTCGATTGATGATTACCGGGACGTGGAGACATTGAATTATTATGAGCAGCAGCGGAAGCTGGGCGAACCGGAAGAGCAGATTATGGCGGCAATTTGGAGAAAAAGCCGGGATAATGCGCGGACACCCATGCAGTGGAATGGAGGGCGTGCGGCCGGGTTTACCGATGGAGAGCCGTGGATGAAAATCAACGATAATTACACGCATATCCACGTTGAGGCGGAAAGACATAACCCGGATTCGATTTTTCACTATTATCGTAAGCTGATTGCCCTGCGTAAACAGCTTGAGGTAATCGTTTATGGTGAATATAAGCTGCTGCTGCCGCTGGATACCGAGCTGTATGTGTTTACCCGCACGTTGGAGAAGGAGCATCTGCTAGTTATTTTGAACTTTTTTGACCGTAACCCGGTATTCCACTGGCCTGAGGAGGAGGGCTATCCTGCCGCCAAAGCAGAACTGCTTCTGTCCAACTACGAGTCGGTAAAAGGGGAGAATCTGAACGCCCTGAAGCTGCGTCCTTATGAAGCCAGAGTGTATAAGTTAAGCTTGGAATAGGCGTTCTGGCTTCATTCCAGCCAGCTCACGGATCTTGGCGATAATCCGATCTTCCTGATTTTCCTCGTCCGGAATTGATTCGGTAGCGTAGGCTGCCAACTCGTCATGATGATGAATCATAACGGCGTGGTGTGCTTCCTTGAACATTGGAATATCGTTCGCATCATTGCCAAAGGCGATAAATTGGCGGGACTGCACACCAAGCTTCTGGAGCGCGTTCCATTTATGGATATTTTGCGGACTGATGTCCAGCACTTGTTCATTGCGGTGTTGATGAATGACCACGCCGAGCGGCAAAAGCCTGGCGGCCAGCCCTTCCATATCTTCAGCGGTTAAAATGAGCATTTTTACGATGGATTTCAGGGAAGCCAAAGGTAGCTTTTGCGCCCGCTTGCCGATATCCAGATTGTTGAGTATAGGGTGATTGGCTGCGCCTGTATAGGCATAATCCCAATCGCTGTCGATCAGATAGGTGGTTTGATGTTCCTCCAGGAGTGCAAGCAGGGCTTCCGCCACTTCCGGCAAGAAGGCTTCCACATGAGTCACAGTTCCCTTTTGGGAAATCAGTGAACCGTTGCCGCCAATCAGGGCATAGGAATGAAAACGTTCAGGAAGCACAGGCAGCATGTCGCGGATCGGCCGGGCCGAGGCGAAAACCACTTCATGTCCCGCCTGAGTCAGTTGTTCCAGACAGTCTGCGATCTGATCCGACACACATTGTCCCTTGAAGCAAATCGTTCCATCCAAATCGAATACAAAGTGCATGATGTACCTCCATTATGTATGTTGTCCTCCAAATATTTGTCCGATCTATTATATCCAAACCCTTCTTTGAGCGTAAAGTAAAAAGCCCGATCCCACTGTCTATACCAGGCAGTGGGATCGGGCTAATACATACAAGACTTGCCGGATTAAGATGTTTCTCTAGTGGTAATGCTTGACCTTAAGGTCATCCAGACTTTTGAATTCATACCCTTGCTTGCGAGCTTCGTCAATGATAGAACCAAGCGCTTCGGCATTGTCCTTGGACACGGAATGGAGCAGAATGACCGCTCCGGGGTGGAGCTGATTCATGACCTGACGATAAGCATAGTCTGTTCCTTGCTGGATATTCGTATCCCAGTCCTTGTAAGCCACAGACCAGAATACACTTGTATATCCGGCTTCCCGGCAGGAAGCCAAGGCTTTTTCGCTAAAAATGCCGCGTGGTGGTCGGACGTATTTCATTTCTTTTTGTCCGGTCAATTCGGCCGATGCGCTTCGTACCTTATCCAGCTCCGACAGGATCTGTGCCGAAGAAATTGTACTCATATCAGGATGGCTCCATGAATGGTTTCCAATGATATGACCTTCGCTGGCCATACGGCGCATCAAAGCAGGCTGGTCTTTTACAAAATGCCCGGTCACAAAGAAGGCAGCCGGGACTTTTTTAGCCTTTAGTACATCCAGCACTCTGGGGGTAAATCCATTCTCATAGCCGTTGTCAAAGGTGAGATACAGTTCTTTTTTGGTCGTATCCCCCAAAAAGATGCCTCCCTGTCTTTCGATCAGGTGCATAAAGCCCTCTTGCGCGATGGAAGGCAGCTCGCCTCCCTTACTTTTTTTAAATCCAAAATGATAAGGCTGTCCGTCAACAGCCTGCGTAGCTAGTGCGGGTTGACCCGTAACTACCAACATGCCAACAACCGCAGTGCATAACCATAAGGCAAACATTCGCTTCATCTATGTTCCTCCGCTTCTCCGTCCCGTTCGGGTAAGATGTGTATGCTTCGGCATATTCCATAGATTCTGCAAAACGGCGCTTTTTTATGCAATATAAATTAACGAGAATAGCTCTTGCCAATGGGCAGCAGTCTCCTCAGGATGCTCCACATGAAATTCTGCTGCTTCCAGCGTAATCTTGCCTGACGGATGCTCTTGAATCACTCCGTCTGTTGTCAACTGCTGTAAACGATTGGCGTCCGTATCATTCCACTGGATTACAAAAGGATACGGCAAGCCGTGAAAATCACCGCTAATGGTGAACATTTTCCACTGAATCAGGCGGCCTTGAGGGTCCAGTCGTTTGCCCTCATAAATCGAAGAAAGCTCTAATCCTTTGCTGTTCAATGTAGCTGCAACTTCCTCGATATCGTCCGTTCGCAGGGCGACACGGCCGAAGACTTCATGCTCGGGCAGAAGTTCTACTGCTGCCTGGCTAATCAGAATCGTATTCTGTTCGCTGCGCTGCAAGCCTGCGGTAAAGTCGCTTTGATTACTTCCAGGCATCAGGCATAACAAAGCTTTCATACTTAGGTTGGGATTTGATGAATTTTTCAAATTCCTCCGACTCATATGCAGCTTTCAGATCCTTGGCCCATTGGGTGTCTTAATTTGCTTTGTTAAGCGTCACAACGATGCGATAGTGTTCCGGTGTGTTTTCAATTTTAAGTGCATCCGAGATTTTCTTGCCTGCATCGGTAATAAAGTTACCATTCACAATCCCGAAATCAAGGTCTTTCAGAGAGACGAGAATTTGTGCGGAATTCAGCACCTTGAAATTCACTTTATATTTGGCAGGCTCAACGCTATTTACGTTAAAGTTGATCACTTCGGCATCGCCTTTGATTTTAACCCAGCCCAGCTCTTCAATGAGCCGTACAGCCCGTTCCTGATTGACTGC
Organism: Paenibacillus sp. LT-B23; assembly: GCF_059417685.1. Taxonomy (NCBI): domain Bacteria; kingdom Bacillati; phylum Bacillota; class Bacilli; order Caryophanales; family Paenibacillaceae; genus Paenibacillus; species Paenibacillus sp. LT-B23. The sequence continues at coordinate 91,706 of NZ_JBSQBM010000009.1, forward strand.
GTCCTGTGATACTCCAATGGTTACGCCATCTTTGACTTCATCCAGCGATTTATGGTTGACCGAGTACAATCCCTGAGGGGCGCTCGGTACGAAGGTGAGAGGGTAAATGTTTGTATATGATCCCGCTTGTTTTTATCATTATAAATCCCCCGCTAATTTTAAAACCTAGTTTTTTAATTGGATATATAAGATATTAATTCATAGGAAGAGGAAGGTCAATTATAAAGTGTATAAAACACCCATATTGACATGAATATTAAATCCAAGTAGTATACTTTTTAAAGCATACTTCATTACTCGGATTTTGATATAAGTATAGTAACATTAATCAAAAATTGACCTGTACGTTTGAGTGCTAGCGTTGGCCGAATCCGCATTGACAGGTCTGGAAACAAATTAATAGAGGTCGGAACGGAAGGGGTTGCCAGAAATGATTGAACTCAAAAATGTGTCCAAAACCTATGTGAGAAAAGGCTTAAGCATTGAAGCGTTAAAAAATATAAATATCAAAGTAGATAAAGGTGATATTTTCGGCTTTATCGGATTCAGCGGAGCAGGTAAAAGTACGCTGATCCGGTTGGTTAACCGTCTCGAAAAGGTCACCACCGGGGAAGTTCTTGTCGAAGGAGAGCGGTTGAATACTTATTCGACATCGGGGCTTCGGAAGGTAAGGAAGAAGATCGGAATGATTTTTCAGCATTTCAATCTGCTGGAGTCGAAAACGGTGTTCGACAATATTGCGATTCCGCTGGTGCTGCTCAAGCGCAACAAACGGGAGGTTGAGCAACGGGTAAAAGAGTTGCTGGAGTTCACAGGCTTGTCCGATAAGGCGAACAGCTATCCGAGTGAGCTGTCCGGCGGTCAGAAGCAGCGTGTCGGCATTGCGCGGGCGCTGGCGAGCAACCCGTCCATTCTGCTCTGTGATGAGGCGACCTCGGCGCTTGATCCGCAGACCACGCAGTCGATTCTGGAATTGCTTCGTAAAATCAACAAGGAATACAAGATTACCATTCTGATCATCACGCATGAGATGTCAGTCATTCAGCGGATTTGCAACAAGGTGGCCGTGATGGAAAAGGGTGAAATCATTGAGCAAGGCAATGTGCTGGAGGTATTCGGACAGCCACAGCACCCGACGACGCAAAGCTTTGTGCGTACGGTTATTCACGATACGGTGCCGGATAGTGTACTGCAAACGTTCGAACAGCAAGAAGCACAGCGGATTTACAAGCTGGAATTTATCGGACAGGCTGCTTCCGAGCCGGTGGTTCATGAATTGATACGGCACCATGAGGTCCATGTCAATATTTTGTTTGCCAATATGACAGAAATTCAAGAGACGACCATTGGCTATATGACAATCCAGGTGCGCGGGGAGGAGCATGCCGTCCAGCAGGCTGTTGATTTTATCAAGAGCAAAGGGGTCAACATTCAGGAGGTGAAGGCCATATGATGATTACAGGAACCTCTATAACCTGGGATCAACTGTGGGAGGCTTTATATCAATCCTTGCTCATGGTCAGCATCTCGCTGTTCATTGGCGCATTGATCGGTATACCTATCGGTATTTTGCTGGTCATTACCCGTCCGGGCGGGATTTTGGAGAGCAAATGGTTTTACGGCATTTTTAATCCGATTATTAATATTGTTCGTTCCTTGCCGTTTATCATTTTGCTGGTAGCGATCATTCCGTTGACGCGTCTGATTGTGAATACCTCCATTGGGACGAGCGCGGCGATTGTCCCGTTGATTTTCTATATTGCACCATATATCGGTAGGCTGGTCGAAAATTCGCTGCTTGAGGTTAATCCGGGCATATTGGAGGCGGCGGATGCGATGGGAGCGACCCCTTTTCAGGTTATTCGTTACTTCTTGCTCCCCGAAGCGTTCAGTTCCCTCATTCTGTCGTTAACGACAGCCGCAATCGGCTTGATTGGAGCCACTGCCATGGCAGGCGCAGTCGGAGGGGGCGGGATTGGCGATCTGGCGATATCGTATGGTTATCAGCGGTTCGATACGGTCGTTACGCTCATTACCGTCGTGATTCTTGTTGTGTTTGTACAAGTTGTTCAGTCCTTGGGTAACCTATTGTCCCATAAAGTACGCAGGGGTTGATTTTTATAAGGATTATATGAACTTTTAGTTCTGCGCCCGCCAATATTGGCGGGCTCAATTAAAAAATCGTACGCTGCCAGCGTAACATGCTGGGCTGATACAACATAGACAGAGCTGAAAAAAACCGTTTCAAGGAGAGATTCCCCAAAACGGTTTTTTGGCATGAACGGAGGCGTTTCCCAACGCTATTCACCCCGAATACGAAATGATTGCAAATAGTTCTGGATATCTTCCTGATCGGTTTGAAGTAAACCCGCCAGCATCGTTTGCAGGGTATGCAGCGTGCTGATATGAGCCTCAATTTCAATGATCTTATTCTGGACGATTTCCTTCAGTGTGTCCGCGTCCATCTCCTTATGGAGCAGATGCAGTGTCTCTTGTATTTCCTTGAGTGAGTAGCCTAGCGATTTCGCATCTTTAATAAATTTGATTTTCACCAAATAATCATCCGTATACACGCGATATCCATTCGCAGCCCGCCGGGGCACCGGTAAAATACCGCTATTTTCGTAATAGCGAATGGTCGCCATGCTCAATCCGGTACGTTTTGAAAGCTCGCCACGCGTCATTCCTTCCACCACTGCATCTCCAATCTCTTTAAAACGTATCTAATAAACTAACGATCCATCTCCTGAGCCTGATGTCATTTCCTTTTCGTATATGTGGGATCGAACGATACCTCGGGATATTCAGGCGAAGCGCCTTTTAATAGCGGTTGCTGTTCACCTTTTAAATATTGGTCGAAAAAGGCTCGTACATACGATCTCGTAATATCAATATTATGCACAGGGTCTATATTTTTAGCAAAAAGGGATGGTGAAATCAGGGCCAGATCCGTAAAGCTCTGATGGAAAAACTTATCGACCGTCAAATAATAGGTATCATTTTGGCTTTTGGTCATGACCGACTTCAGATCGGGAGCAAATTCCGTATAAAAGACCTTATCTTTTTTCGTAACCGATGGCTTTAAGCTCTCCGCCGTGGTTCCTGTCATCATATACATGAAGGGCTGCTGCAATCCGGTATGGGCGACAGTTCCCCAGAATCCACCCTCCAGGCTGACACCCGCTTTAAAACGCTTGTCCTGCGCCAAGGTTTCAGCTGTTGTCGCCCCGCCGTAGGAGTGTCCGAATATGCCCACATGATCCAGATCCAGCTTGCCTTCGAACAATCCGTTAGGATCTTGTGTATTCCATGTCGTAATCGTGTCCAGCACGAATCGGGAATCGGCTGCGCGAATGCTGACGCCCTTTACGTTATTTTCATATAGCTCAGCCGATGTCGGGAATTCAGGCTCCGGCGTGTAGGGAATGATCCGACCATCAGGGAAGGAAACTTTGGCGGAAGAGTAGGGATGATCCATACCTACTACAATATAACCATGACTCACCAGCTCCTCCACAGCCGTCATGCTCTGGAACCGGGTAGAACGGATACCGGGTGAGAACAGCAGCACCGGATATTTTGCCTCAGCGTTCGATATTTCTGCACCTTGGACGACGTGTGTAGGAATCGTTGTGAGGTAACTGAACAACTGCTTCGGTATCCCGAAAACAAGACTGATGGCTTCTCCCAGCTCAGCAGGGTAAGGCTCTTTCGGCTTTTGCTTTGCTGCATCGGGATCGACAGGATACCAGACATTGATCATCAATTCCCGCTTGTCGGCCGATGTCGCACTGAGGGTTTCGTCACGGCTTTGATCGGTCAAATGCTGCGAAATGGTGCCAATGGCATATTTCCCCGTCGGTTCAGGGAGGGAGAAGGCAGGCAATACATGCGTCAAATACATTGATCCGGCAGTCAAAGCCATAACGACCATGATGAGCAGCCCCTTTTTCAAATATTTTTTAAAACGGGTTTGGAGACGCACTTTAGATGGGGTCCTGGTAATTCTAAGGATGAATCCGATAATAAGTATCAATACAACAAGATAGGTCGGAAGCATTTGCAAGCGAAAATGATTCATAATTCCATGCAGCAGCACGACCAATACGAGGGAAGCTAATATGGCCGTATCGAACCGCCTCTCTCTTTTTCTAAAAATAATAACGCCTGCGGCCACCAAACTGACCAGCAGCACAGCGATTTCAAGTGTCCTCACGCTATAGAACTCCCATCTTTATCCCAGTCCCTGCAAGGAAGAACTGTTATTTGTGATAGATCAAGCATAAACGTTGAAGTATACTACAAGGTCAATCACCTAATATATTTCAATCCGTAGCCTCTTTTCTCTATGATTCTGCTATTAGCCGATACAACTTCTGCTACTCTAGCATATTCATATAACATATCTCTTCGCAGTTGAGATCGACTCAAGGATGGTTTACATCCGTCTGAACAGGGGACTCGCAAATGAGAGATTTAAAGGAAAATCAATGTATTTTAAGGAGGTAATTGTTTTGGGAAGAAAGAGACGAAGCGGTTTTAAAAATAAAAGAATTTCGGTAGACGTCAAACAATCTTCTTCAGCTCAGACAGGACAAGGTGGCAATCCCATTTCTATCAATGCTTCTGATGTCGGGGTCGTAAGAACAGATGTTCAAAATAAGTAATCAGATAAAAAAAAGCTATGCAAACAACGCGTACCGGTACATAATCGGCGCGCGTTGTTTGAGTTTAGCCTGAAAGCATGCTATTCATCATCGTTCAAATACATTCCGGTCATTAACCTCTTATACTCTGCATCAGTCTCACGGGAAGCAAATAAGCGAAAACGTTCATATAGCCCTATACATTTGATCGTATACGATTTATTGTCGACTTCCAGGGATTTGTCCAAGCCGTCGATTAAATAGCTAAAGCCAAGGTCAAAGGCTCCTCTGCTTAAATAATAGTGAGCCAGCTCATGCAGAAATAGAATATATAAATCTGGCGTGATCTTGTACGTATACGTAACGATAGCTTTTTCCCGCGCCATAAAGGCTGTAATGTCTGTTTCGAACTTTTTAAGAAAATAATCTACCTTGATATCCTGCTGATTAGCGGCTCTAACGATTTTAAACAATCCCGGCATCAGCCCGGTTGGTGAAGCTTCAATGCATTTAACATAATCCAAAATAGCGCTTACATCTCCTGTTAGCATTTTATATAAAAATATACTGGAGTGTGCCCATTCTTTGCATTTGTTCAGCCAGTATTGTGTTTCCTCATCCGTTTCCTTCACCCAGCTTAGATCAGCATACGCGTACGTATATTGTAGCGCTTGCTTGTAGTCTCCCTGGGCCTCGCAAATATTCGCACGAAGATAGTTAGAGTAGGCCATATAAAAGAACATCGGTCTTTGTGGCTTTTTGAGTGGTTCCTGATTAACCTTATTGGGCTGGTGCATAAGAAGGTATTGAAAATTAGCCTCATCGTCCATATCCTGAGCCAGGTCCTTGGCTAAATCCCACAATTTCCTTTGGATATAGGCAATCGCCAGTTCTCTTAATGCGTCAAGTCGGTCTATATCATCAAGCTGATCCAAAAGTGGAAAAACCCGGTTAGCAGCATCGACGTTTTGTTCTTTATCGGGTCCCAGCCCAAGAATAAACAGGCGATACTGGCACAAGGCCAGTCGTTCTGAACGTCGGCCTCCCTCCCTTTTGACGATATTTTTGTAGAGCAGGGCTGCGGCGGCATGTTTGTCATGTATGAAAAAATCCTCAGCTACTTCGAACAACAGAGGGGCGTAATTCGTGTTATCCAACCATAAATAGCTGGTTTTCCGAATACACTCCAGCTTGCCCAGTTCTTCACATCGGTATAAAAAAGGTTTAATGTGACGCCAATCAGGTAAGGATTCGACCAGACATTCTTCGATGTAATGCTCATAAAAATGGCCTGGATTCAGTCGCATACCGTATGTAACCCGATCCAGTTGCTCTACCGAGAAGGGCATTTTTTTGCCCAAAATAGCATGGACTGCCTCCATTTCTACATCCGCCATTTCGCAAAATTGGATAATGCTTAGGTCTTCTCGTGCCATGAATTGCTCCAGCTCTGTGCGTATCGTGGTTGTATGTTCCAAATGAACCACCCCTTTCACAATCCGGATGCTAAATCAGCGTTTATCTGAACATATTATACCACCGTTTTGGGAATGTTTGTATGTAGATAGGAGTAACCTCAAGGGATGAGACTACTCCGTTTATTAAAAGGAGAGCGTCTATTCCACCCGCTTCGCAGGCGTTGTCTTCAGCACGGCGTAGCCGTAGGCTGGAAGCTCAGCGCGGAAGCCCTTCGCTCCTGCGGACCACTGGCTTTCGCCAAAAGCCAATTCCCATTCCTGCTCGGGAATGTCCAGCTCAAACACGTGGCCCTTACCGGAACGGTTAAGCAGCACGAGCAGCACCTCTTCCTCGCTGCGGCGTTCGTAGGCGAGGAATGTGCCCTCCGGCTCTGCCTCCAGAAAAGTGAGGCTTCCCGCGGCACGCAGCACCGGGTGCTCCTTACGCAGCGCAATCAGCTTGCGGTAAAAGTCGAACAGCTCGCGGTCCTGCTTGTCAGGGTCCCACTCCATGCACTTGCGACAGCCTGGATCGGCATCTCCATCCAGACCGATTTCATCACCATAATAGATGCAGGGCGCGCCCATGTACGTGAACTGGAACAGAGCGGCCAGCCGCATCAGCCGCTTGTCATCGCCGCACAGCGTCAGGAGGCGCGGCGTGTCGTGGCTATCCAGCAGATTGAAGGCAACCTCGGATGCCTGCTGCGGATAGCGGGCCAACTGCCGTCCGATGGCAAAGGCGAAGCTTTGGGCATCGGTTTCTTTTTTGACGAAAAAATCATTCACCGCGTAAGTAAACGGATAATTCATCGTCGCATCAAACTGGTCGCCCTGTAGCCATTCAGACGATTCATTCCACATTTCACCCAGAATGTACGCATCCGGGTTAGCCTGTTTGACCGTGGTGCGGAACTCCCGCCAAAAGGCGTGATCCACCTCATCTGCCACATCCAGCCGCCACCCGTCGATGCCGATCTCTTCGATCCAATATTTTGCCACATCCAGCAGGTACTTTTTCACCTCGGGATGCTCGGTGTTCAGCTTGGGCATCATCGGCTCCAGCCCGAAGGTATCGTAGGTCGGTGTATCATCAACGACTTCCAGCGGGAAGCTATGTACGTGGAACCAGTCCTTGTAAGGGGAGGCTTCGCCTTTTTCCAGTACGTCCACGAACGGCTTAAAGGTACGTCCCGAATGGTTGAACACTGCATCGAACAGTACCCGGATTCCCCGGTCGTGGCAGGCATCCACCAGTTTTTTTAACGTCTCCTTGTCCCCAAAATGCGGGTCCACCTCCATATAATCCTCGGTATCGTATTTATGGTTGGTCGTCGCCTTGAACACAGGCGTCATATACAGGGCGTTAATCCCTAGCTCGTTCAGGTGGTCCAGATGATCTATGATCCCCTGTAGATCGCCACCAAAAAAATTGTCGGTTTGCGGCGTGTCCCCCCATGCCTCGGCACCTTCCGGGCTAATAGAGGGGTCACCGTTCGCAAAGCGTTCCGGGAAAATCTGATAAAATACCGCATCCTTCACCCATGCAGGCGGCTTGAGAATATCAATTGGATTCAAAAACGGGTATTGGAACAGGCCGTCTGCATTTTGAGGCTCTTGGGTGGTGAAGTCGTTCTCGTTCATCCATAGTTGTTCTTCTTCGTCTTCCAGCAAAAATCCATATTTCAGCCGGCGGTGAGTGGGCTTTACGGTACATTGGTAGTAATCAAATCTGCCGTCGGTGGCGAATTTGGACATCGGAATGAGCTGTCGGGTGCGATCCCAGTCGTATTTGTCTCCGGTTAGAGCGTGTACAGCGGTCAGGTCATTTTTCTTCACACGAAGCCGTAAAAATAGGGTTGCATCATCATAACCAAAAGCCCAATTGCGCTTCGGATGATGGTATATCGCTTCCAGCAGCATATGGTATTCCTCCTATTTTGCAAGCAGTAGAATTTGAAATCATATAGCATATGTCGTATAAGGTAGTTATTAACCTTTTTATGCGGGTTATGTACCATCAATGCTATAATGCCCATTACAATAAAAGAAAAACGATAAGTAGGTGTGCGTGAATGAAAACAAATGTGTTATACATCGAGGACGATCAGGATATCGGCGCTTGGATGCATCGGTATTTGGAAGAGCGGAATTACGCTGTGGTGTGGCTGCGCAGCGGGGATGGAGCTGTGGAAGCATCCCATACATGCCAGCTTGTGATTCTGGATGTGATGCTGCCCGGTCTGGATGGATTTACGATTGGAAAAAGGCTCAAGAAGGAGCGGCCGGAGCTTCCGATTCTTATGCTGTCCGCCCGAACCTCCATTGACGATAAGCTGCATGGGCTGGATTTTGCCGACGATTATGTGACGAAGCCCTTTCACCCGGACGAGCTGATTGCACGTATGGAGGTTTTGCTGCGTCGATCAGGTACGGTGCCCGAGGAATCCTTGCAGTTGGGACATCTGTCAGTGTACCCTCCCGATAACCGTATTGTGAACCGTGATACCGGGGAAGAAATTGCGCTGACAGGCAAGCAATATCATATTTTTGCTTATTTGCTGCGGCATTTGGGTCAGATTATGACGAAGGAGCAAATGTATGAAGCCGTGTGGGGCGATCCGTATATCGACGGGGACAAAACCTTAATGGTCCACATTCGACATCTGCGCGAAAAGCTGGAGGTTGATCCTGCCACTCCTCGCATCATTGAGACGATCCGTGGTGTAGGCTATCGGGTGAAGGCATAATGAGCAGGACGCGCAAGAGTTGGGCGAGGTTGCGTCGCAGCTCCAGGCCAGGTCAGGGAGGTCGGTTTCGTAATTCACTGTTGTTCCGCTATCTGGTCATTATTGTGGTTGCTATGATGCTATTGCCGATTATGTTACCTGCTACGTTAATTGTAAGTAGTGTCTTGTCTGCTTGGGTTACGGATATGAAGCCTGCAAATTCACATTATCTCTCCAGTTCACGGACCGAAGATAGCTGGCATCGTGAAGCTGTAGCCTTAAAAGGAGCCACCCCGGAGCAAATCTCAACCCATTTAAAAAAAATACAGGGAAATATGTTTCCCGATTCACAGATATTTTGGGTGGATGCAGCGGGGATAACAAGGCTGGAGTTGCCGACACAACCAGACCTTCCAGAGCATTGGGACGCGATGCAAGCTATTACATTCATGAAACAAGCAAGCTATCAGGGGCCGTTTACTGTAGTTGCATTTATTGGTGGTGGTCAGAAGAACGCCGATCAGGGCTATATGGTATTGAAAGTTCCTCGTTCGTTTTTTGATCAGTCGCGTACGGACAATAGCATGGCACTGTACTATCTCTTTTTTATTTTACTGATACTCGCAGCATTTATATTCGTATCTCTCCTGTTTTTTGGAGGCATTCGGCGCAGACTGGTGCGGCTTCAGGCAGCCATGTCGCAGAGGGGAGAGGATGGATTGCCCATTTTCGTCAGCACCGGACGACCGGATGAAATCGGCAAGCTGGAGGAAGCGTTCAACCAGATGGTTGAGCAACTGGCCGAGAGTCGAGGACGTGAGCGCCAAGAGGAGGAATTGCGAAAAAGGCTGGTCGCCGATCTGTCACACGATATCCGGACACCGCTTACCGTCGTGCGCAGCCATCTGTACTCATTGGACGACGAAAACCTGAGTAACAGGGGAAGGCAGTCTATTACACTGATGGAAAACAAGTTAAAAGACCTCGGAAGCCTGATCGACAACCTGCTCGCCTATAATCTTCTTTCCAGCGGCAAATATACATTGAATAACGAACCGCGTGATATCCTGCGGCTGGTGCGGGAATGTGCGGCCAGCTGGTATCCGGTTTGGGAGAAGGAAGGTTTGGAGGTGGATATCGACTTGCCTGAGCATAGTATCGTATGGAAGGTCGATGAGCAGGGCTTCCGCCGTTTGCTGGACAATCTCTTCCAAAATGTAGTTCGCCACGCCGTCTCAGGCCAATATATCGGTATCCATATAGAGGAACATAACGGGAAAGAGGCATTAGTCATTGCGGATAAAGGACCGGGAATGGAGCAGCAATCCAGTGGAAAAGGAGCCGGGATTGGCTTGGCGATTACTGAATTGCTGGCCCGTGAAATGAATCTGGAGAGGGATATTGTCAGTTCATCCGTCGGGACACAAATCCGTTTTTTAAACAAAACTTAAACTAAGAGTTCCCTTGGCTTTAAACTTGGCACGTTACGATAAGTGTCGAGGTGAGGAACTTGAACGAATACATTATTGAAACGAGCAGTCTCAGCAAAATATACAAAGGCCGCCCTGCGGTCAATCAGCTGGATCTGAAAATAGGGCGGGGAGATATTTACGGCTTTCTCGGTCCGAATGGAGCCGGGAAAACGACAACCATTCGCATGTTACTTGGACTCATTCGCCCGACAAGAGGAACGATCCGCATATTTGGTAAGGATATCCGCAGGAATAAGCTGGATATTTTGCGTAAAGTCGGCTCGCTGGTCGAATACCCTTCGTATTACGGTCATTTGAACGCAGTGGAAAATCTGGAGGCCATTCGTCGCATTTTAAATGTGCCCAAAGAGAACATTGCGGAAGTGCTGGAAGTCGTTCGACTGACCAAGCATGCCAAACGCCCGGTCAAGGGATACTCGCTGGGGATGAAGCAACGGCTTGGTATCGCCGCCGCGCTGCTAGGCAATCCGGAATTGCTTATTTTGGACGAGCCTACCAATGGTTTGGACCCGGAGGGCATTCAGGAGATGCGCGCATTGATTCAGGCGATGCCCAAGGAACGAGGAATCACCGTGCTGGTATCCAGCCATCTACTGAGCGAAGTGGAGCATATGGCGAATACGGTGGGAATTATCCGCGAAGGAGAACTGGTTTTCCAGAATACGATTCACAATCTCCGTCAGGAATCCGCAGGGGGCATTCGCATCGTCACGTCCGACCCGGAAACAGCCCAGCTCATTGCACGTGAGCAGGGTTATCATTCGGTGAGGGACGGGGCTGCTCTGGATTTTGAAAACATGAATGATGCGGCTGTGGCGCTACTGGTCAGAAGGCTGGTCGAAAATACGCATGCTATATACCGTGTAGAGGAACGCCGCAAATCCCTGGAGGATATGTTCATGCAGGTCGTCGGCAAAGGAGGGGCTTCCCTATGATGCTGCGAGCGCTGACTGCGGATCTGCTCAAAGCGCGCAGAAAGGGTATCTGGTTTCTGGTGTTTCTAGGACCACTTGGGCTGGTGGCGATGCAGGCACTGAATTTCGGGCTTCGTTATGATTATCTGATTCCGCACAGCAAGGGTCATCTGTGGGAAGCCTTGATGGATAACATTGCTATTTTTGTTCCCCTTGCGCTGGTGTTAGGGGCCACGATGGTCGCTTCCATGCTGGCGAATGTGGAGCATTCGTCCAACTCCTGGAAGCAGCTATTGGCCTTGCCTATCTCCAGATTCAGTGTCTATATGGCCAAGCTGACGCTGGCTATCGGGATGCTGTGTGTATCCTGCCTGCTCCTTACCGTTGGAACGTGGGGGCTGGGAATGATACTTGGCTTCGGGGGAGAGCCTGCTCCAATAGGAGAATTGCTGCGGATCGGGTTTTGGCCCTTGGGAGGAACACTGCCCATGCTCGTACTGCTATTGTGGCTAACGGTCACGTTTCATAATCAGGCGCTGCCTGTAACACTGGGCATTACGCTAGGCATCGGCAGCCTGTTTGCTTCCCAGCTATCTGAATGGTTTCCGCTGGCTTGGCCGCAATTCGCATGGGTTGCGCCTCAAGCGTGGATGTTTGCGTCCATCGGCTGTGGAACGGGTGCGCTTCTCAGTCTGCTGACGGCGGCTCATTTTAGCAGAAAGGATGTGGCGTAATGTTCGGAGGATATGTACGACTGCTATCTGTCGAACGTTTGAAAATAGCCAAGTCGCCCGTCTGGTTGCTCGCGCTCGTCAGCCCGGCGATTGCCGTCCTGATCGGACTGCTGTCGAACCCCGGAGGAAATTGGCTGGCACTACTCTCTAGCATGCTCACAGTGCATGCGCTGCTGTTCATGCCGATGCTGACTGCCGTATTTGCATCTATGGTCTGCCGATTCGAGCATGGGGGCGGCGGCTGGAAGCAACTGCTGTCGTTGCCATTATCCCGCACCAGTCTCTACGTGGCCAAGCTGACGATGATTATGGCTTTGGTGGGGCTGACTCAACTATTGTTCGGGGGAGCGCTGCTGGGTGTTGGAGCTGTGCGAGACATGAATGGGCCGATCCCTTGGTCAGTCATCGCCCAAAGTCTGCTCGCAGGCTGGGTAGCCTGTCTGCCGCTGGCTGCGTTACAGCTAATGGTGTCTTTCCTGTGGTCCAGCTTTGCCGCGCCGCTCGCCTTGAACTTTGTTTTCACAGTGCCCAATATTCTGGTCGCCAACTCACAGACCTACGGCCCGTACTATCCGTGGGTACAGCCTGTGCTGGCGATGATGCCTACCGGAAGAGACAGCTTTGGGGCTTTCATTGTACCAGCCGATACGCTGATTATGGTTGTCCTGGGTAGCTTTGTTGTGTTTGGGGTTGCGGGCCTGACGGTATTCCGTCGTAAAGAAATATAGGACGGAATATGAGAATTCAGCTCTATCTGTTTTTTCAAGGGCTCTATTAAAACAAATGACCCTCTTATGGGTCATTTGTTTTAAAGTTATCATTCTTCCGGGTCACATTTCAGCATGGGTACCTAAAGATCAGTCAACTTCTAGCTCGGGAAGTTATTCTAAATGCAGCATAGGTCATCAGGGCATAAATAATACCGTACATCGCCCATGCGTCCAGGTTAGATTTAAAGGTAGCAATATTTGTTGTGATAAACAGGAGGGGAAGTAAAAGAGCTACACCTACAGCCAGTAGAACCCTCGAATGAAGAATTGCGCACATAATTCCAATTATAATGGCGATTAGAGGGCAGATGAGCAGAGTGGGGACAAGGGAGTTCAGTTGGTGAAAAACTAAATAAATCATAATTACACCTCGCTTTGAAGGAGTGTGGCAACTTCGTAGCTAATTTGTGCCAAAAAAACGAACCATTTCTTTATCGGAATGATAGTTCAAGGGAATGACAGCCTCCTCGGAACCTGTCTCTAAACTGTAGCGTCGTATTTCTCTGACTCTGTCCAAAGGTTTTTTCTTAACAAAGTCATATAATATATCAATTGAATTTCCAGAAATATGTGTACCTGATATATATCCTCTTTCAGTCTCTTTTTTTTGAATAAAATTTTCACTCTGTTTTAATTGGATTTTTTTAACGTTTTGTAAGGAGTTATTCCATACCATAATTTTATTATTATTTGATATGACATACAAATTTCCGTCATGTATTGCAGTATCATACAAGGAAAATGATTCGTTAGAGATAGAAATTTCTTTATCTAAGGTGCCATTGGAGGGATTTAAAATTTGCATGACAGGCCGATCCTGAATACCCGGACGATTTCCATCCAGCATGACGATTAAACGATTATGAAACCATTGAAGGGACGATCCGTTATTTTTCCCCACTGGATAATATGCTTGCTCCTGAGACTTATGATTTGGAACAGAATAATTATGAAGCAAACTATTTGTGTTTAGATCAATTACATAAATACCAACGTTTTCTCCATTCCCGTCTATGTATAGTACATAAGCTTTATTATCTTTTTATACCACAAATTGGAAATATCCTGGCAACATTATGTGATGAAGTGTCGAATTACCAGTCTTTGAATATACCAACTCATTAGAATATACCTTTGGCGAATATTGTGGATTGTTACCCACATTCATTGAGGTAAATTTATGAATGTTATTAACACGATGAAGGATTTCACATGTAGTTTTCGCACGAAGAAACAAGAGCCTGATTTTCACGGAAACGGGTTAGATAATATCCGAAGGATTACGGAGAAATACGATGGAAATATACGTATTGAGGCTTATAACCACAGATTCAATATCATGGTCACTCTACAGCTTTTAGAATGAAGATAGTGTATTTGATAAGTGGAATTTTTTTGAAGTATACATCGCGCCGGATTGATAAAATACGATAATACATTTCAATCCGGCGCATGACACATTTTAAACTAAGCCCGGCATGGCACGGATATTATCGCTGATGAGGTAGCAGGAGGCGTCGAACTTGGCTTGCTCTTCCGGGCTTAGCTCCAGCTCGATGACCTCCTGAATTCCTTTGCTGCCGATGATCGCCGGAACGCCTGTGCAGACATTCGTGTGTCCGTACTCGCCATCCAATACGGCAGAAACCGCTATAATTTTACCGTCATCATTTAAAATGGAACGGGTAATGTACGCCAGCGCATTGGCAATACCGAAATAAGTAGCACCTTTGCGAGTGAAAATCTCCCAGCCTGCATCCTTCGTTTTGCGGGCGATGTCATCCAGATCGACGTGGCTGAAACGCTCCTTATGCTGGCGCAGAATATGCAGGATCGGCTTGCCGCCAATGGTCACGTGTGACCATGCGACGAATTGGGAATCGCCGTGCTCGCCAAGAGCATACCCCTGTACGCTGCGTGGATCTATGGAAAATACCTCGGAAAGCAGCGTTTTAAGCCGGGACGAGTCAATGGAGGTGCCAGTGCCGATTACCTTGTTGCGTGGTAGACCGGATATGCTTTGTACGAGATAGGTCACAATGTCGACAGGATTAGCCGCAATGACGAAAATGCCGTCGAAGCCGCTCTCCATAATCGCCGTTACAATTTCGCGCGTAATGATCACCGCATCATCCAGTACAGACAGACGATCTTGACCTGGTTTGGGGTTAGCCCCGGCCGTGATAATGACAACATCCATATCCGTGCAATCTGCATACGTTCCTGCGTGTACCTTGGTACGTGTAGACGTAAAATCCATACAATGGGACAGATCCAGCGCATGGGCCAAAGCTCGATCATATGTGCGGTCAATCATCATAATTTCGTCACAAATGGACTGATTGACCATTGAGTAGGCGCAGCTCGAACCGACCATCCCTGCGCCGACAATAGCTACTTTCCTTGCCTTCCCCTTCATTTATGTTTCCTCCTCGTTCCAGCGAACGTAATATGCTACAAATTATGTCTGAAACCCATTTTACGTTACATAACATAACATATTGCTGATCTTTTGGAAATATCCATCGTTTTGCCTTCATTCCGAAAAATAACAATCACCAGAGGCACATGTATAGGCTGTAATATAGAAGATACGTGGAATACGCAGTATTTTTGCAGGTATGTATTGCAGGGAGTGAGAAGCTTCTTTTTGAGGCGGTATCCGCATTGATTGTGCTTAGCGCCGCACTGATGGTAGAAATGATGCCATAGGATCATGGGAAGTGTGACATTTATGTGACGTTTCTAAAAAGGACACCCTATTGAATAGGAAATAGGCGAGGTACTACATACTTTGTCAGATTTTAAATGCTGCTGGTTTATCCAACAATAAGCTATATAAGCCGAACTCGAAAAATGAACATAAAAACGGAGTAGGCGGAATGGTGTTGTACAAGCGAAGCGGTCGCTTTCAAAGCTTTCCGTAGGAAAGGCGCTTCGGAAGCATCATCCGACTGCGCAGCAGGGGCACAATAGGAAACTTTTAAGCCACGCTTGTATGGCAATATGAAGTCGCTTCTTGCATTTTTATAAAATATTCGCTTATGACAAAGGTTCCTAGCAGTCCGCAATATTAGAACATTTTTGCCAAAGGGTTTCCATTTGATTCCGCGAATTGTACATATACAAGCTTATTTCTTTCCATACCATCCGGGGAGGTAATGATCAATGGAAGAAAGCAGATCGACGACGGAAGCAGCAAAGCGGTTGGGAATCGGGGCCAGTACCCTTCGTAAATATGCGGCAGCGCTGGAGGAGCAGGGCTATGTGTTCCCGCGTTCCGCCAACCAATCGAGAATGTTCAGTCCAGAGGATGTAGAGTGCTTAAAGGTGATGCGAGGGGCGTTGCGTGAGGAGCATTTGACGATGGAGCAGGCGGTTCAGGTGGTGCTTGAGAGGGTAACCGCACCCTTCCAAATCGAGGATGCAGGCATCCGCTTGCCATCCGTATCGGATGGTGAGTCGCTGGCTGCAACCTGGGAGGAAATATTGGCTGCGGCAGAGGGCAGAGATGAGTCTGTGATGCAGGCGCAAGCCGCCGCTACTCTTGAATCGGCAGGATTAGAGGATGAAGTTAGCGTACAGGAACAGTCAGAAGGCCCGATGCAGCTACAACCGCAGGAACAACAGACGCATACCTTAGCGTTAACGATTGAGCACAGGCTGAAGCAAACAAGGGAGAGGGAAAAAGAAGAACTGGAACAAACACCCGGACAGATACAAACGCAGGAGCCTGTAGAGTCCCAAGCACTGACGGAGATGCAGATTATGGTGCAAAGCGCTTTACTGGAGATGAGGAGTCGTTTGGAAGAGCTGGAAGTGGAGCATAGCCGGTTGGTGGAGAAGAACACCAGCCTGTCCAATCAGTTGGAGGACCAAAAGCGCTGGATGAAAGAACGGGTGGAAGAGGAACGGGATCGGCAGTTAATCACCAATTTGCGCACCTATCAGGGCAGACAGCGAAAGTCACGCGGTTCGCTGCTGTCCTGGCTCGGTTTGGCACCACGCAGACGTAAAGAGGCATAGGTATGATAAGCCCATCAGACCTACCCGGTTCTGATGGGCTTATTGTGGATGGTATAATAGCAGAACAGAACGGAGTGAATGGATATAGGGCAAAGGCTCAGTCCATTTCACCATTCAAGAGCAAGTCGCATATATAGCGTTGCTGCAGCGTGTATAGGAAAGGGATATCAGAATGTTTGCTTGGTTGCGGAATGCTTATGAATCTTGGATAGATTACCCGAAACAGCCCGACGATCTGTTGAGCGGGCGATATCATATTTTGTCGTTGCTGGGTATGGGCAGCTATGGTCTGACCTACCTCTGTTTGGACAAGCACAGCGGGCAGGAGGTGGCGGTCAAGCTACCCAGACCGAGCAAGCGGGCGAAGGGTGTTCAACTGTTGCAGCGTGAGGCCAACATTATGCGACAAATGGAACATTCCTGTATCCCGAAGCTGCTCGAAAGTGTGGAGTATCGGAATGGAATGTACCTGGTCATGGAATATATCTCCGGCATGACGCTGGAGGAGCTTATATTTGAACAGGGGCGTTCTTTTACCGAACAGGAATGTATCGTCTACACCTTGGAGTTGATGGAGCGGGTTCTGTATGTGCATGAACAGGGCTACATCCATCGGGATATCCGCATTCCCAATGTGATCCACCGCGAAGGGAAACCGTACCTGATCGACTTTGGCCTTGCACTGGCGATGGGCGAGCAGCAGGAGGATGTATTTACCGAATCTATGCTGGAAAAGCGTGCAGCCGAACGGCAGGATGTCGCTATCTACAGCGATTTGTACGATGTCGGGCATTTGATGCTTTTTATGCTGTACAGCAGTTACGAGCCTCAACCGGATCAACCGCCGGGAAGCTGGCAGGAAGAATTGAAAGTGAGTCAACCTGTACGCCATCTGCTGGAACGTCTTTTCCAGATTGGCCCCAGGTATGAACATAGTCGCCAGTTTATGCTGGAGCTGGAGAAGGCGTTGGTGCAGCAGGAGGGCTAGTCCATAAAGATCGTCCATAAAGATCATCCATAAAAATAACGGGCATTCGCCGCAAAAATGGGGGAATGCCCCTCTTACGCATCTGACCATATCTACATACAATGATCCTGTAAATGAGCGAAAGGAGTGTTGTAAATGAGTCATATGTGTGGAATGGGCGGTATGGGGTACGGCGGAGCTTGGACCTCTGTAGGAGCGATTCTGGTTCTGTTTATTTTGCTGGTAATTATCTGCAAAACTCTATTTCTGTAATTTTGTTAATAGACGATTTCCTGTAAAATGCAGAGATGTTGCCCTGCATAGCGCCGGGCGCACAACAATAAAGCGAAGGCCCTTGATGAGAAGGGTCTTCGCTTTATAGGGTTTGAAGGAGCCACTGGCTTTCTTCCTATGCCTGGTTTCATTCGTCGCAGTTCTTTACTTACGAACTGGAGTAATGACGGCGTTTGTCCTTGTAATATTGGTGCCCGTTATGGCTGTTCTTGTATCCTAAATCGGATGAAGAGCGGCGTTTACGTTCGTAATAACGGTCCGAGCTACTGTATTTCCGCTTATGAGAATGAGAGGTGGAATGTAGCAGGCGGTGCAATAATTTTTTGAGCATCGTCTAATCCTCCTTCTTAATCCTGTCCGACTGATTTTTTAGATCATTTTCTGACATAGACAGGTTCTTATGAAACGGTAATACGCAGTGGTGTTGGAACGGGTTCCACTAATTTAAAGGTTTTAAGGATTTGGCCTGAAACTCGGCAATATCCTTGAATTCCTCTTCAAATTTACGCGAAATGCGGATATAGATCGGCAGTAAATCACGGTAAATATCCACATGCTCCGCCACGGGCTTATGCTGGTGAGTGGTGCCGATCATATCGGATACAGCGTCCAGCGAATCAATCCGTCCCAGTGCGTACAAGCCCAAAATAGCAGCGCCAAGACAGGAGCTTTCCAGACTTTCCGGGATAATGACCTCCTGATCGAAAATATCCGCCATAAGCTGTCGCCACAGCTCCGAGCGTGCGAATCCGCCAGTGGCGTGAATGACCGAAGGTCTGTCGATGACCTCTTCCATGGCCAGCATAACCGTGTACAGGTTGAACAGCACACCCTCCAGAGCGGCGCGGATCATGTGCTCTTTTTTGTGACGCAGGGACAAGCCGAAGAAGGAGCCGCGGGCATTCGGGTCCCACAGGGGTGCACGTTCTCCGGACAGATACGGGAGAAAGAGCAGGCCGTCCGAGCCGGGGCGTACCTGTTCCGCGATTTGGGTCAGCACATGGTACGGATCAAGCCCTAATCGTTTGGCGGTTTCCACCTCGGAGGCTGCAAATTCATCGCGAATCCAGCGGAAAACAATGCCGCCATTGTTCACCGGGCCGCCGATCACCCACAGCTTTTCGGTCAATGCGTAGCAGAAAAAGCGTCCCTTGGCATCGGTCAACGGCTTATCGACCACAGTGCGGATGGCTCCGCTGGTACCGATCGTGACAGCGACAACTCCCGGTTTGATGGCATTCACACCAAGGTTGGACAAGACACCGTCACTGGCTCCGATGACAAAAGGAGTCGTCTCCAGCAAGCCCATGTCATGCGCATAGGTCGCATCCAGTCCCTTCAGGACATGAGTCGTGGGAACCAGCTCAGACAACTGTTCCTTCGTCACACCGGCAATACGCAGTGCTTCCTCGTCCCAATCCAGTTGCTCCAAATTCATGAGGCCGGTAGCGGAGGCAATCGAATGATCCACGACATATTGCTGGAACAACCGGACAAATACGTATTCCTTGATAGAAATATATTTGTACGTTTGTGCCGCAATATCCGGCAAATCCCGTGTAATCCACATCAGCTTCGTCAGCGGCGACATGGGATGAACGGGTGTCCCGGTGCGCAAGTAAATGTCATGTCCGTGGTATTCATGCTTGAGCGCTTCAGCCCACTTGGCGCTGCGGTTATCTGCCCACGTGATGGAGGCGGTCAGCGGCTTGCCGTTCTTATCCACCGCCAGAACGCTGTGCATGGCCGAACTGAAGGAGACGAACAGCACATGCTCGGCTGCTACTCCGCTTTGTTTCATGACCTCCTGCACCGTTATCACGACGGCTTTGAAAATATCCTCCGGGTCCTGTTCGGCCGCATCCGGCTCAGGTGTATGTAGCGGATAGCCTACATGATGCTGGGCGGCAATATTGCCGTTTTCTTCGAAAAGTACCGCCTTGGTACTGGTCGTACCGATATCAACGCCGATCATATACCGAGTGTCTGTCATATTCAATCTCCCCTTCACTTACCGTTATTAGCTCATTATCGTTAAATTAACACACTCAGCAGCATAATCAAACCGAAGGCGACCAGGGAGAGGATGGTTTCCATAGCGGTCCATGATTTGAGAGTCTGGGGAACCGTCATGTTGAAAAATTCTTTGATCATCCAAAAACCGGCGTCATTCACATGCGAAAGGATCAGCGATCCCGCCCCTGTAGCAAGGACAACCAGCTCGACATTCACGCCGGGTGTAAGTGCCAGCACAGGTGCGACAATACCGGAGCCTGTCGTCATCGCGACCGTAGCGGACCCGGTGGCTACACGAATGAGCGCAGCGACCAGAAAAGCAAACACGATTACATTCATATGCGCCCCCGTAGCCACCGCTGCAATGGCCTGACCTACGCCGCTGTCGATCAATACGGTTTTAAACGCGCCCCCACTGCCGATGATTAAAATAATAGAGGCTGTGGGTGCCAGACATTCACTGGTAAAACGGGATAAATCCTCTTTCTTCAAGCCGCGTGCGTAACCAAGTGAGAAAAACGAAAATACAGCCGCAATCAGTAACGCCATAACCTCATCACCGATGAATTTGAAAAATACCGTAAGTGGATGCGTATTGGACGGGTCCACAATTTCAGCGATCGATCCGCTGAGCATCAAGATAACAGGCAGCAAAATAGTAAACAAGGTAATCCAAAAAGGCGGCAACGGCCGTCCTGTTGTATTGGTGAACTGCTCGTCCAGCTTCTCGGAGGGTCTGACCATAATTTTTTTGCCAATCCAGGCACCGAAGACCGGACCTGCAATAATAGCGGAAGGAATACCGACGATGAGCGCATACCCTATCGTGCGTCCGATATTGGCGTTAAAGGCTTCAATCGCGATCATCGGAGCCGGATGGGGCGGCAAAAGTCCATGTACCGTCGATAGCCCCGCCAGCATCGGAATACCGATTTTCAGCAGAGACATATTCATTTTACGGGCGACCGTGAACAGAATCGGAATTAATAAAATAATGCCAACTTCGAAAAATACCGGAATACCCACGATAAAGCCTACGATCATCATGGCCCAATGGACACGTTTTTCACCAAACTGGTCCATAAGTGTGGTGGCAATACGCTCGGCACCGCCGGATTCCGCCATCATTTTACCAAGCATGGTGCCCAGCCCGATGACGATGGCGATGGAGCCAAGTGTGCTCCCGAGGCCCTTGGTGATGGAGGCAGTAACTTCATGTCCCGGCATCCCGTTAACCAGCCCGAGAAATACGGAGGAAAGCAGTAGTGAAACAAAGGGATTCCATTTAAACTTGGCAATCAGCAAAATCAAAAGAATGATGGTAATTAGCGCCCACGTAAGTAGTGAAGCGTTATGACTCAAGCCGAATAGGGTGTTCATGAAGTAATGCCTCCTTATGCGTTAATATGTAGTGCATGTATACTTGTCGACAACTTTAGTCTGAAAAGGAACTGCGCCAGCTTAGAACATCTAAAGCGCGGTGCAGCGGCTCCTTTTATACATTTTGCAGATTAGGACAGACTCTTGCGGTAGGGGGACAGAACGCTGTCGTTTACCGCGTTGCGGGTGTCCCGGTAATGGTCCTCGATAAATTCGGACAGCTCCTGAGCGCTCCCTTGGTTTAAAGCGTTTGCAAAGGTGCGATGTTTATGAATCGTGACTTGGGATTCTTCAATCTTGGACGTAAAGCGTTGTTCTGTGGCGGCCAGCATGACCGTCAGGATTAACTGCCTCATTCCGTTCCAGGTGTGGAGAATACGGGTATGGCCTGCTTCCAGCACCAGAGCCTCATGAAAATTGAAGTCCTGAAGAGAAAATTCAGCGACGTCTCTGTGCTTGAGAGCGACTTCCATTTTGTCAATCATCCGGTTTAAAGCGGTCACCAACCCTGCATTGTCTCTATGTACAAATCTTTGTACAACAAAATGCTCAATCAACATTCGCACATCGAAAAGCTCCTCCATATCAGCGGGCGTCATCCCCACGACAATCGCCCCCATGCGTTCCAATCGAAGCAATCCTTCACTGGAAAGCACTTTTAACGCTTCACGAACAGGAGAACGGCTGGTGCCAAAATCGGCAGCAATCTGATTTTCAGATAATACCGTGTCGGGTGTCTGCATGCCACGAATAATCTGAAGTCGAAGCTCACAAGCAACCCTTTCACCAAGCGATGCACCCTGTAGCCAGACTGACGGATATTTCATGTGCATACTCCTATCCTGGAAATTTCGGTTGCCTCTTTAGGGCATACCTGTATACAAGTTATGAAGTATTATATACCCCGTAAAAGATACTTGTAAACGGTGTCAATGGACATCGGTTCCATTTCAATGCTTTTAGCGTTACAATAGAAGCAGAAAAGAAGCAGAAAAAAGCAGCAGTGAAAGTGGAACGAACACGGAAAAGAAGGAGACCGTTTAATGATTATTATTAAAACCAAAGAACAAATTGAAAATATGAAGAAAGCTGGCGAAATTTTGGCTGCTTGCCACCGGGAAATTGCCAAAATGATCAAGCCGGGTATTACAACATTGGAAATTGATGCCTTCGCGGAATCGTTTATGAAAAAGCATGGCGCAACGCCGGAACAAAAGGGCTACAACGGCTACCAGTTTGCGACTTGTGGATCGCCTAACGATGTCATTTGCCACGGTTTCCCGAACAAGACACCGTTGAAGGACGGGGACATCGTGACGATTGACATGGTCGTAAACCTGAACGGCTGGCTGGCGGATTCCGCCTGGTCGTATGCAGTGGGTAATGTTTCCGAGCAGGCGCAAAAGCTGCTGGACGTTACGAAGGAATCCCTGTACAGAGGGATTGAGCAGGCTGTAATCGGTAACCGGATCGGCGATATTTCCCATGCGATCCAAACCTATGCGGAAGCGGAAGGCTTCTCGGTTGTACGCGAATTCATCGGTCACGGTATCGGAGAAGATATGCATGAGCAACCGCAGGTGCCGCATTATGGACCACCGCATCGCGGACCGCGCCTGAAAGAAGGCATGGTCATTACGATTGAGCCGATGCTGAACACGGGCACTTACCGCAGCAAAGTGGATGCAGACGGGTGGACGGCGCGTACACTGGACGGCGGTTTGTCGGCGCAATACGAGCATACGCTGGCGATTACAGCGGACGGCCCGATTATTTTGACACAGCAATAAATCAGGTAGGCGTATTACAGAAAAAGGGGCTGTCCAGAGGGCAGTCTCTTTTAGTATAAAGGATGAATACACATGAGGAGCCTCTGTCTGCCCCACAAGCAGGTAAAGTGGTTGTAAAGACGCTGTATCTGTCTGTTGATCCGTACATGCGAGGCCGCATGCGGGATGCCACATCGTATTCGCCTCCTTACTTGCTGGGTGAAGTGAGGCCATTTTTCCGGGCAGGTGTGATGCCGTTACACAACAAGCAAAAAGACACGACTTCCTGTTGGAAGATCGTGTCTTTTTGGAGTATGCAACAACATGCTTACTGCACGCGAGTATCTGTTTGTCAGATTCGGACTTCTGCCTCATTCAGATTGAGCTGACGATATTGAAAAAACATACGAAGTCGCCAGTGCAGCAATGTCCCGAAGGCGAGGATGAAAAATAGCCCCGCCGTCTGTGGAATGGTAATGTAGCGCTGGATAAACTCATGCAGCAGCAGGCGAACGATCAGCAGACTGATCAGGATAAAAAAGAAGGTGCGTGAGCGTTGTACAAAAACTTGTCCTTCTTGCATCTCAAACTTGGTGCTGCGAATCAGCGGATACGAGAAAATAAACCAGCCGACCAGAAAAGCGCCCATCGCCCAAAGCCAGGGAACCCGTACCTCTGGCACGATAAACATCATAAAGCCGGTGCTCATGCCGAGCGGAGGGATGATAATCTTTTTGGCGTTAACCGGGCGGTGACCTGACTTCATACGGATGAAAATAGCCGAAACAGCGATCAAGATCATGCCGAAGGTTGCGCCATATTGCAGAATTGGGGTGCTGATATGAAACATGGACTGGGCCCCCTCTATAAGAAATGTAAGCCTTATTGGACAGACTGCAAATCTTTTTTATTATACCACATATGTAATGGATGTATTTAGTTACAGTCTTTCCTTTGGCAAGCGGATTATACGCTCGATTGTGGTGACTGGCCCAACGATCTCGGGTCTCTATCATACTTATGCAAGATGCTCTGCTTGTACCTCTCCTTGCGCCGATTTTTTCTCCTGATGCATGATATAACCCATGACTGCAATAATAAGGATAAAAGCGATGAGTGCGAGAAAAGGAATGGTAATAAAATCAAACCAGTTCAGGTAATCCTGCTCACAGGATACTCTTCCACAGGACGTTGAAGCCTGCGTAGCCGCTTTGGCGGCTGCATGGATGCGCTGAATCACAAAATGGTAGGCCGAAATACCGCCACCAATGATCGCCAGCGGCATGACATAACGCCGTATTCCTGTATCTCCCCGAAAATAAGCGATTCCGAGCAGCAGAGTCAAGGGATACATCAGAATGCGCTGAAACCAGCATAGCTTGCAAGGCTCATACCCCAAAATCTCGCTGAGATAGAGGCTGCCTAATGTAGCCACACAAGCCACAACCCAGGCGGCAAACAAAGCAATATCCGTTTTTTTAAATGATCCAATCATAGTAACGCTCCTTTTTTTATTCAAATGAGAACAAAATGAACTCACCGTGTCTTGTCCGATCGGGCGGGCATCTGCCGATATGGATGTCTTATCCGTATTGTACTGTATTTTGAGTGCAGGGTCATACTTAAACATATTGACATCATTCACTATCGTTTTTATAATTACAATAGTTTGGGAAGTTAATAAGGATTCAAGATTCAGATATATATACTATGAGAAATGTAGGAGTGTGTCCAGAATGTCAAGTATCCAAAAAAACGAAACTCTGTCTGTCATTAGTGAAAGACATGCGGTAAAAAGTTATGTTAAGGATTTTAAATTGCCAGAGGAAGATCTGGAAGCTATTTTGACAGCTGCGATAGAAGCTCCTTCCGCCTGGAACCTTCAACACTGGAAATTCCTTGTGATTGAAACCGAAGCAGACAAGCAAAAGTTGCTGCCTATCGCTTACAACCAAGGTCAAGTAGCGGAAAGCTCTGTGACCATTGCCGTTTTGGGTGATCTGGAAGCGAACCGTAACGCAGTGATTTATGATCAAGCGGTAGACGCTGGTACAATGCCCGCAGAAATCCGTGACGCATTGGTAGGTCAAATCAACGGTGCTTACCAAAATGCACAAGTAGCTCGGGATGCAGCGATCCTGAACTCTGCTTTTGCGGCACAGAATATTATGCTGGCTGCTAAATCGCTTGGCTATGACACTTGCGCTATGGGTGGTTTCATTCCTGCGCAATTAATTGAGCAATTCAACATTCCTGCACGTTACCTGCCAACGATGCTGATTACGGTAGGTAAAGCACAAGTACCAGCACGTCCATCAGGACGTTTCCCATTGTCTGAAGTTGTTGTAAAAGGTAGCTTCTAAGAAGAATTTTTAACATCAGGATTCTGCAAAATCCTCACATAAAAAGGGTGTTCCTGCAACCGTCGTGGTTGGGGGAACACCCTTTTGTTATGCTTTCATTGCAAGAAATGCTTTTATCTAATCCGAGCGTTTGGAGACCAGGTATACCAGCTCCAGCGTCAGAATAGGCAAAAAGACAGAAGCCGGATAGGCCAGATAGCGCGGCTCCCATTGCGGCTTGAACTTATCCTTGAAGCGGCGCAGCCCTTGAAAGCCGTAAAAATGTCCTCCGTATTGGAAAACGAGCCGAGCCAGCTTTTCCTCGCGCAACGCTTTTTCGCTTTGTCCTACCTGGGATAGCGGTGCCATACCGAGATTGAAGGTCGTATACCCGCTGTCTTTGGCCCACTCGATCACTCGTGTGAACAAGTAGTCCATCGTGCCATTCGGTGTATCGGGCAGATGACGCATCAGGTCTATGGAGACCGTCTGTCCACGGTCATAGGCAGGGGCCATCGTCGCGAAGGCGATGATCTTTCCTTCAGGGTCCTTTAACAGCGCAATCGGCGCCAACTGAAGATAAGGCTCCTTGAACCAGCCGAGCGAATAGCCTTTCTCCTTCCGTTCATCCAGCCAGATATTCGAAATGTGACGCAGCTCTTCGATTAATGTTCCATCCAAAGGCGGCTGGATTATCTCGAACGTGTACCCCTCGCGGTCAAAGCGGTTTTTGGCGCTGCGCAGCACCTGATTGCTTTTACCTGTCAGTGTAAAGGACTCCAGCGGCACCAGCGCTTCCTCACCGAGCTTGAAAAACCGATAGCCGTTCTCATGGTAGATGGACAAATACTCTGGTGATGCCTGATAAAATACAGCCGTTAATGCATATCGGTCTGCGAAGCGCTGAAATTCCTGAATCGCTTCGCTCACACGTTCTTTCGGACCCAGCGGGTCACCTAACACAATCAGTTTGTCCCGGCTGCGGGCATAGGGAATAACCACTTGTTCGTTCTTGGTCCAATACAGATATTTATCACCTAGAAAGAGCATATGGGAAACCAAATTTCCACCTTGCTTTTCCAGAAATTTTTTTAGCTTATCCAGTTCCTGCGCATCAGGTAGATTGCCGATTCCACGCTGGGGACGGAGGAAGAAATATACCGTCAGGAACACCCACGCCAAAATCAGACTGAACACCGCTGTAACCCCGTAATCGCTGCGGTTCATAAAAAAGTCCAGATGGACCTTGGCGTGCAGATGGCGCATAAACGGAGTATTGGAGCCTGCCCCTATCATAAAGTAAGCGCCAGTCACGAGCAGAGACAATCCGCCCCATATTAAAATATTGTGCCGATTCAGTGGCGCACTAACCCGATAAAACCGCGAGCGCGAGACCCACAGCATCAGCGCTACGAACAACAGGAATAGAGCTTCCTCGAAATCCAGACCCTTAATGAAGGTGAAAATGGACCCCGCAAGCAGCAGTACCAGCGTCAGCCGCAGGGCTCTGCGAATGCGCAGGGATATGCCGTGAGACAGCACCACGAGCATAATCCCGATGACGACAGAGATTTCGTGCGACAGGCGCATGACGGGCAGACTGAGCAGATGCTCGGCAAAACGCAGTCGATATAGCAGACCGGGCGTAGCTGCCGACAGAAGGAGCACTACGCCGGAGATGAGTACCAGCTTGCCAAGTGCCCATACCCCGAGGTCGGCCAGAAAGCGGAATTGACCGGGCCAGCCCCATACCTTTTGCCAAGCGTTGAGTGAGGTTTCCCAACCCGTCTCTGCCAGTTGGCTCAGGCGTTCGTTGCGTGGTATCATTTCCAGCGCAGCCAGCACCAGGCCGATTAGCCACGGAATGATGTAATAAAAGACGCGAAAGGCCAGCAGCACAGCCAATGCCCGATCCGAGTTGGCGCCTGTCATTTGCAGCCCGAGCAGGGCAATGATATCGAATGCGCCGATCCCTCCGGGCGCCAGACTGATCAGCCCGGCAATCGCGGCAATTACATAAATGCCGAACACGGCATTTATCGGCAGCTCATGCAGCAAGTGCGAGCCGATCCATGCAAAGGTAAGACCAGCCAGCAGCCATTCCAGCAGCGAAGCGCCGATGGAGGCGGAGATGGTGGACCAGGAAAGCTGGCCTTCTCCCTTGTTGAACCAAGTGGCGTACCGTTTGGAGCGCTGCATAATCAAGAACAGTGGTAGGTACAGCGCCATTCCCCATAACGCCCAATGAAGCCACGGATGAGCATCCAGCACGGGCTGTACCGGATACAAATGGGCAATCGCGCCCCAGGCCAGCAAAGATAGGCCCGTAATGACTACAGGCGAAAGGAACACGACCGCAGAGGTGATAACACCCAGCGGCACGCCGCTTTTTTTGTACAGCACCGTGCGCAATCCCGCTCCTGTAAAGCCTGCAAAGCCAAAGACGTTATTGAAGGTGTTCGAAATCCAGGCATACCGGAATGTCGCTCCGGGCTTGACCTGTAGCTTGAAATGATGCCTGATCACGTAATCGTATGCGCTCATGGCGGCCACGGCTATCAGTGAGAACAAGCCGATTTCGATGAGAAAGGTAGCATCCATTCGCCGCAGCTCATGAAGCATACGTGCCAGATTGAAGCTTCTCAGCTCTCGTCCGGCCTCCCATATAATAAAAGCCAATACAGCCAGTGGAAGCAAAATACGTGTCAGCCGCTGCCTGTAGATGGTCATCATGAACTGTACGATTTTAAAGGATTGGATCGGTTTGTGATTTGAATTCATAGATTCACCTGCCTGAAAAATAATGAAATAGATTCTGAATGATACACGGAAATATCATGCCCAATGAAAGGCTACTATATATTATACCTGTAATAAACGAACGAATAACAACAGAAGGGTTACGAAAACCGGATTTCGATTTGATTGCCGTAAATAATTCCAATATAATGATAAAAAACCTAGTCATTTGCTTGGTAATGGAGCTGAACGGACATGAGTATATGGGATCGTGATCTTTTTGTACGTCGATTGGAGCTGATGTGGCCGCAGGATGCTGACAAGAGCCGGTATCCATTTAACTTAAAAGCCATGCATCAATGGAATGAGCTGAAATTTCACCCGTCTGTTACCTATATTGTTGGAGAAAACGGTGTGGGTAAATCAACGCTTATGGAAGCGATAGCGGTCGCGTGGGGATTTAATCCGGAGGGCGGCACCAAAAATTTTAATTTCTCTACACAGGCCACGCATTCCTCGCTGCATGAGTATGTCCGGCTGGTGAGAGGGGCCCGCAAGCCGCGGGACGGTTTCTTTTTCCGTGCAGAAAGCTACTACAATCTGGCGACTCATATCGACAAGCTGGATCGGGAAGGAGGGGGCCGGCCCATCCGAGACTCCTATGGAGGGAAATCGTTGCATGAGCAGTCGCATGGCGAGTCTTTTTTTGCTGCATTTTTGCATCGGTTTGGAGGTCAGGGGCTGTATATTCTGGATGAGCCAGAGGCTGCGTTATCGCCCTTGCGACAGATGGCCATGCTTGCACGTATCCACGAGCTGGTGCAGCAGGACTCGCAGTTCATCATTTCTACGCATTCCCCGATTTTGATGGCCTATCCCGACTCCGTCTTGTACCACCTGACACATGAAGGCCTAGACACCCGGACGCTGGAGGAAACCGATCATTTTATCATCATGAAACAATTTCTGAACAACAAGGAAAAGATGATGCAGGAGCTATTCGAAGATCCCCAATAAGGAATGGGTGAACCTCAAGAGCATGCCTGTGAATCCTTTTGATATTTCATCCGAGGGAATTCAGAACTTTGATTATGATATTGCGATAGCTATTGTATAAAATACCTTTAGTGAACAAGGGCTATCTGTACTCGTATACAACTTAGACTTTAGCTACAAGAAGGCGACCTATACGTTGGTCCAGGCAGTTGAGATCGAAGTTTGTCTTTTGCCCAAACATTCACCGGATCTGCACCTCATTATTGGTTATCATGCTCATTTATGGTATATGTATAAGGGAAAATAAAATGAGTATTCTGCTCTTATGGTGAGGTGCGAATGTGAAGCTCACATAAAAACCCCGGATCCTTCGCACCTCGAAATTTGTCGAAAAACATTAAATCAGTTTTCTTCAGTAGAAGTCAATAGTTGATTCAAGCCTTTTTGGCATCGTTTTTTGCTAAAATGTATGGAATTGATACCATTAAGGTATGAATTACTGCATTTTCGCTGTCGCACTCTATATGAGTGCGTGGATTGAAATTGCCGAGTTGCTTTCCATAATCCTGTAATTGATGGTCGCACTCTATATGAGTGCGTGGATTGAAATATCTTGAAGCGTCCTATCTTGTGACGAACTTTTAAAAGTCGCACTCTATATGAGTGCGTGGATTGAAATATCATCTTACGCGGCTCTTTTTTCCAGCCTTCCGGCGTCGCACTCTATATGAGTGCGTGGATTGAAATTGCGGATAAGTGGGACGGAAATGGATGATTTATACCGTCGCACTCTATATGAGTGCGTGGATTGAAATTCCAGTCCTGGTTATTGTGTGTACATTGACCGCTCGGAGTCGCACTCTATATGAGTGCGTGGATTGAAATACCCAAGGGAGTGTAACATCATATCCGATAGCATGTCGCACTCTATATGAGTGCGTGGATTGAAATCCGTTAACGACAGATAACTTTAAAGCGTCAATCTCAGTCGCACTCTATATGAGTGCGTGGATTGAAATAATGGATCACAGTATCAGGACGTGGGTTTTACCCTGTCGCACTCTATATGAGTGCGTGGATTGAAATATTAATAGCGCAACTGGTTGGAGTAAATTCTTTCGTCGCACTCTATATGAGTGCGTGGATTGAAATTGTAATTACTATTGCCGTAAGTTATACCGCAAAAGGTCGCACTCTATATGAGTGCGTGGATTGAAATAATCAGTTGCTGGCCACCAGGGAATTTTTTAAGTATGTCGCACTCTATGTGAGTGTGGGGATTGAATTGCCAAGTGGAAGTAAGAAGAATGGAATGCCTGTAGTTATAGTCAAATATGTAAGCTGAATTAAAAAATGTACATGGAAAACGTAATGGACGGAATGGTGCTGTATAAGCGAAGCACCATCCGTCTGCGGAGTGGCACGATAGGTAACTTTTACGAATTGCATATAGCAGATTGGAATCAAGCTCCTTTGCATTAAATTTAAAATTAGGGTTCTTCCAGTATTATGCTGGTAGTTCCTTTTTTTGTGTATTGTATATAGAACGCATGTTTGTATATAATTAATGCAGAAGAGTTATCTACGTGCTCCACGATGCCAAATGCAAGCTGCTAAGACTATTTCAGATTATTGATAATATTTAAGTGTGATTTATGATTGTTATTTGCTCGTGGGTCTATTAATATAGTGGAGAGTTTTGAACTAATAGTTGCAAAATAAGATTTTCGTATGCGAAATAAATAACCTTAGGAGGACAACACGCAACATGTCAGAATCACAATTGAAAATGGGGCCGTTGGTCATTTTGATGATTAACATGTTTATTGCCATGCTGGGAATTGGCCTCATCATTCCGATCCTCCCCAAATTCATGGGTTCCCTCGGAGGCACTGGTGAAACGGGAGGCTACCTGGTTGCCGTGTTCGGCTTGACCCAGTTTCTGTTTTCACCGTTGGCTGGTGAATGGTCCGATAAATACGGACGCAAAAAAATGATCATTATCGGTTTGGTGATCATGACGATTTCTTCAGTATTATTTGCCATTGGGCATTCGTTGACGATGCTGTATATATCCCGTTTGCTCGGAGGCGCAGGGGCTGCCTTTATGATTCCTCCGATGATGGCTTATATCGCCGACATTACGACGGTACACAATCGCGGTCGGGGTATGGGTTTGTTGGGCGCGGCCATGTCTCTTGGGTTTGTTATCGGCCCTGGCGTGGGTGGCTTGCTGGCAGATATCTCGATTCGCACGCCTTTGTACGTTTCGGCTGGGGTATCGGGTGTAGCCGCGCTGATTTCGTTGATATTGCTGCCTGAAACCTTGTCGATGGAGAAACAGTTGAAATTCCGGAATGTCAAAGTCAAGCGCGACAATGTCATTAAGCAGTTTGCACTTTCTTTTCGCAAGCCGTACTTCATGCTGTTGATTATGATTTTCACGCTAACCTTCGGGCTGACGCATTTTGAAACGATGTTTCCTTTCTTCGTGACAGGCAAGTTTCATTACAATGAGCGCGATATTGCCATCATTATTACGGTAGGGGCGCTGGTCGGAACGGTGATTCAGGCGGTTGTGATCAGTCCGTTGTTGAATCGTTTTGGGGAAAAAGGTGTCATTATCGGCTCCTTTCTATTTTCCGCGATTTCTCTTGTGCTTATGCTGCTCTCCGGCAACTTTTATTATGTACTTGGGGTATCGCTCATCTTCTTTACTGCAACGTCGCTGCTGCGACCAGCCATTAATACGGCTTTATCCAAAATGGCCGGGGATGAGCAGGGGGTTGCAGCCGGGATGAACAATGCCTATATGAGTATCGGTAATATTTTGGGACCTGCGCTAGCGGGTACGCTGTTTGAGGTGCATATCAATTTGCCGTACATTTTCGGGGCAGCCATTCTCATTCTTAGTTTGGGGCTGGCTGTAAAATGGAACAGCAAAGGTACGCAAACGACAGCGGTTTAATATTATTTTTCCTGTAAACATAGTCTCTTTTGGCGTGAAATGTGACGTTCTTGTGAACCACAGGTCGCGCCGAAGGAGACTATTTTTTGTATACATAGCGAATTCGTTAATGAAACGACAGCATCGTGGGTAATAATGCATGGTGAGTTGATGAGGAAGACGCAGGAATGAAATACAGCTCGATAAAATGTGGGCAACAGCCCAAAGGAGACGAGAGCCGATGGAAGAGCGGAATGAACAGTTATTTTATACAGGAACTTATGCGTCTCGCGATGATAGAGGTATTTATGTATGCGCTTTGCATGTGGAAAACGGTGATTTGCGCATCATTGGAGGCGTGGAAGGTATCGAGCGGCCTTCATTTCTGGCGTTGCACCCGGATGGAACGAAGCTGTATGCCGCCAGTGAAACAGAGGAAGGTGAGTTGTACGCGTATCAGGTACATGCGCAGACGGGCGAGCTGCACCCATTGGATCGAAAAGGGACGGAAGGGGCGCACACTTGCTATGTTTCGGTCACAGCAGATGGACGGTATGTAATGGCTTCCAATTATTCAGGCGGTAATGCTGTGGTATTCCCGGTGACGGAAGCTGGCGGGTTGGGGGAAATGTCGGGGCAGGTCCAGCATACCGGCTCAGGTATTCGCCAGGAACGTCAGGATGCGGCACATCCGCATTCCATTATTCCTGATCCTTCAGGACAGTATGCAATGATATGTGATCTGGGGTTGGATCAGATTGTGGTATACCGTTTGACGGAAGACGGGAAACTGGTGACCCATCGTGAGGCAGACCTGCCGCCCGGTTCCGGTCCGCGTCATCTAGTCTTTCATCCTTCGCGTCCCTATGCCTTTGTGGCCAACGAGCTGAATAATACTGTCGCTGTATTTAGCTACAACGAGCATAATGGGGAGCTTCAATTGCTGCAAAGCTTGTCCACACTGCCGGAAGGCATCATAGATGTGGAAAATACAGCCGCGGACATTCGGATTACGCCTTGTGGACGCTATCTGTATGTGTCAAACCGGGGGCATAACAGTATCGTGCTGTACCATGTCGATCTGGACAGCGGCAAGCTGGAGACGGTTGAATGGGTGGAGACTTTTGGCAGCACGCCGCGTAACTTCAACATCCTGTACGGGCATCTGGTTGTCGCGAATCAGGACGGGAATAATATCGTATCCTTTGCTATTCACGGCGATGACGGACGCTTGACTCGAACAGGATATGTGCTGGAAATTCCTTCACCCGTATGCATTGAACCTGTGCGGCAGTCATAGCGCATGGTAAAAAGGCACGTCAGAAGAAGATGAAAAAATAAAACACGGCGCTTTGCTTGCCATGAACGCATGGGGCAAAGGGCCGTGTTTTAGGGTCTGAGAAGAAGACGGTCTGAAAGTTTATTTGCTGCTGTCGCCAGCTTCTACCGTTGCTGTTTTCGTATGGTTTTCCGAAGGCTTGTAGTACAAGCGGAACAGAATGTCCTGATTGTAGTTACCGAATCCGGTACCGAACAGGGTAACCCCTCCAACATGCTGGGCATCATCCAGAATGGCAATGCGGAATTTCCATTGCTTCTGATCAATCAGCACCTGGCTTAAGGTCACATCGGATATTTGCTTGCCGTCCATAAAGGTACCCTGGGACGTAACGCGAAGTCTTTTGAGCAGACCGTATTGGTTGATAAAATCAGGCCACCATGCAGGTGTGTATTTCCCCCGGTTATCGCCGAAATCTCCCGGGCTGGTCCAAGTCCCCAGATTCACATCGTTCAGGAAGAAGGTAATGTCCGAAGGCCAGTTGTCATTGGTAAAAGGGGCCTCGGACGATAGTTCCATCGAAATTTCCAGCTCCTCGGCCTTTTGGCTGGACAGGAGGAAATTCGGTACTTTATAATCCATATATCCTTGACTAAACCACAGAATTTTGGAATTGAAGCGCTCAGGGTCCAGAAATGAACGAGGTTCATCGAATTCTCCGATAATTTTCTCAACGGTAGCCAGCCCGCAGGTTGCCTGAATTTCAAAATCCGTAAAGTGCCCGACGGAAATCTCCGTCTGATGAAATTGCCGTACATCCTGTTGATAGCGGGGCATGGCTATTTCAATTTTGTCCGTAGCCAGTGAGCATACTTTCTGAACACCACCACGTCCAGGAAGCATTTTGGTCGAAATAATGGACGCTCTCTCCAGCTTTTTAACATGCATGGTCATGATGGCACTGCTTAGTCCCAGCGCTTCCGCCAGCTCGCGTATATTCATGGGCTTCTCCGCAAGCAGAACAATCATGTTCAGCCGTACCTCGCTGGCCAGCGCTTCATATACGGGAAGTGATTTTTCAGAAATGTCCAGTTGCATAGTTCCTCCAATTCTAACGCACATCAACAATTGATGATAGTTTAACATATATGGATTTTTTTCAATATTCATACATAAAAAACGATATGATTTACATTTATATAAACAATATACCCTTTCCTTGATTGTCGGCACAAGCTTAACCCATCAAAAAGCCTAAAATTGTTCAAAAAACAGGACACCCCATAAAAACCATTCGGTGTCTGTCGGGATGTCCTGCGAGGGTATGCGGTTGAACGTTCATGCTGTATATGATCCTGCTTCGCTTGCCGTTTAGGAACGGCTATGCTCCTCCGCCAAAGAAGAGTCGGACGTTCTGTCTCTGTCTGCTGTGTGCATTTCCGGATATTGAGAAGGATCTGCCTTCATCAAGCCGGGATGACCGACATAAGGGCGATCACTCCGTGAGCGGCCTCGGGTGAGTCGGAAGCCAATCAAAAACAGGACAAGCTGCACAGCCAGTATGTAGGGAGAAGCTTCCGGTCCGATCCATTGAAACAGGGCAACGGCGGCGATCACCATGGACAACAGGCTTGTCGGGAAATGGGATGCCGTCACATCCAGATCATTTTGTCTGCGCAGGGTCATCAACCGGTATACATACAGCAGGGCGATCAAGCCGGAAACAAATCTCATCCATGTATACCCTATGAGCCAGGACGCAGATGGGACAGCTTCGGGCAGACTATTATAGATTGTACTATACGACATAAGTTCCACAATCAGCCGTGAGATTAGCCACACTATACCCGCCAGCGCCAAAGGCCCGGCAGCGGGACGCAGCAGCTTCCATAAAGCCGTACCCCAGCCCGGAGCATGCGATTCCAGCAGAACAAGCCGACGTTCGTCGATCAGTTTGTTCATTTCGCGCTCCAGTGATTTGAGAAGCAATTCCCTGCGGAATGCGTCACATTCTCTTAGAGATGCCTGAACCTGTTCCTGAAGGTGCGGGGTTAAATAGGGAGCAGCCTTAGCTTCCTGAAGGGCATGGATCAGTCCACTCTGATGCTGGCGCGTTTCACTGCTACTTATGCCGTTCTGAGTGGAGGTTTGGAGATAGCCTGCCAACCGTCCGTAGATACGCAGCGATTCCTGTAATTCATTCAACCGCTGCTGACGTGAATTTCGAAGCTGGGCTGCGCTGTGAACATACAGCCACACCAGCAAAGATAATGCCAGCAGGACGGCAATCAGACCGGGTGAGATATATGCGGCCAATGCCGCGAAGTCCGTCGGGGACACCCGCAATCCCTCCTTCCATTGTTCTTTCTACACTATTGCACAGACCACACAGGCATTTCAAGGGCTTGGTCACGTCTGACAGAGATATATGAAGTATTTTTTGGTAAAATAGACAAGATGATAAGCAGGGAGGGGAGATTCAGTATGAACGAGCATGTCGAAAATACGGCAAAACATCATAGAGGATCGAATCACCCGGACGGGCAGCTTCGCGTGGAGTACGCCATTCCATCTGTAGAGGAGTATCGGGGGTTGCGGAAGGAGGCGGGTCTGACGCAGATTACGGAAGCAGCAGCAGCCAAGGGCCTGCCGAACAGCCTGTTTGCGGTGACGCTACGGATCGGGCAGGAATTGATCGGCATGGGCCGGGTGAGCGGTGATGGCGGTGTTTTCTTTTTGGTGACGGATATTGCAGTCAAGCCCTCCCATCAGGGAAAAGGTTACGGGCGTAAGCTTATGGAAGAGATTATGGCCTATTTGAAACGTGAGGTTCCAGCGGGTAGCTTTGCGACACTGATCGCAGACAAGCCAGCCGATCGCTTGTATGCGCAATTTGGCTTTCAATTGACCAGCCCTGGATCGGAAGGGATGTACTGGCGGCAGCCGGGCGGGGTTTGAGCAAGGGCCGAAGCGGATAAGTAATATATAAGCTGAACTAAAAAATGTACATGGAAAACGGAGTAGGCGGAATGGTGCTGTACTAGCGAAGCAGTGGCGATGGGAAGCACCATCCAGCTGCGCAGTGGTGCAATAGGTAACTTTTAAGTTCAAATTATATAGTAAGTAAATTATAGACAGGAAGAAGGCAAGGACATATGAAAGTCATTATTTTTGGAGCAACAGGAACCATTGGCCAAGCA
This sequence comes from Paenibacillus sp. LT-B23, assembly GCF_059417685.1. Classification (NCBI taxonomy): domain Bacteria; kingdom Bacillati; phylum Bacillota; class Bacilli; order Caryophanales; family Paenibacillaceae; genus Paenibacillus; species Paenibacillus sp. LT-B23. The sequence goes on from NZ_JBSQBM010000009.1 coordinate 128,404, forward strand.
TTGGTGAAGGAGGCCATCAAGCGCAAGTACCAGGTGACGGCGGCGGTGCGTGATCCGCAGCGTGTGACGGAGCAAAGTGAGTATTTGACGGTCGTTCAAGCGGATATTTTGAATCCTGATTCCGTAACAGCCGCTGCGAAAGGACACGATGCCATTATCAGCGCCTATGGTCCCAAGTTTGGAGCCGAGGAAGAATTGCTCGAAGCAACCCGTTCTTTACTGGAAGGAACCCGGCGTTCTGGCGCAGAGCGCATACTGGTAGTCGGCGGAGCTGGCAGCCTGAAAACGGAAAACGGTGAACGTCTGATGGATACCACGGAGTTTCCGGAGGAAGTCAAACCACTTGCAGCTGCACATGCTGACGCACTGGAACTGTATCGCGCCGCGGATGTGGATTGGACATATTGCAGTCCTGCGGGAATCATTGAGCCGGGGCGGCGTACAGGGCAGTTTCGCATCGGTTTGGACCATGTAGTTGTTGACGAATTGGGTCACAGCCGCATCTCGGTTGAGGATTATGCAGTTGCTTTGATTGATGAGCTGGTGGAAGGGGAATTTGTGAATTCCCGTTTTACGGTCGGGTATTAAAAAACAGGGATGGCAATACGGGAGGCGAAGAAGCATGTATATTGTGACCGCTGAAGAAATGCGGCAACTGGATCGGTATACGATTGACAAGCTGGGCATCCCGGCCCTTACCTTGATGGAAAATGCCGGGCGTGCGGTTGCTGACGAGGTGTTGAAGCTCTGCGCTGTGGAAAGTGGATGGAGCCATAAGAGCTTCTCGGAAAGCCACGTGGATTCAGCATACGGTACGGAACGCAGATATTTAGTGGGGCAAGATGCTGCCAAGCAAGGATATGATGAGGGTCCAGCCTATGGTGAACAGGTCGCTCACTCAGGGCCTGGGGATACGCCGGGATATGGTGGTGTTATTCGGACGGAGCCTTGGAGCCACGGGCGACATGCCATGTGGGAACGGGAGCATTGGTATATTCTCGTAGGCAAAGGCAACAACGGCGGGGACGGACTGGTGGCGGCCCGTCATTTGACGGATACGGGCCTGCGCGTCACCGTTGTGTACGCTGAGTCGCCGGACTCGCTGCGCGGCGAAGCAGCGGTGCAACGCGATACCATCGCGGCTCTGCACATCCCGACCCTGGTCTACGGCCGGGATGCCCTTGACTTGCGCGGCGCCTCCGGTATCGTCGATGCCCTGCTGGGCACGGGCACACAAGGCCCGCCGCGCGAACCCTACGCCTCGCTGATTCGCGAGGCCAATGCCAGCGGCGTGCCGCTGGTGTCGGTAGACGTGCCTAGCGGCCTCGATGCCGACACAGGTGCGCTGCACGAGACGTGCATTCGCGCACGCGTCACCGTATGCCTCGCCTACTTGAAGTGTGGGCTCGTCCAATACCCGGGCGCCGGGAACGCAGGCGATGTAGTGGTACGCTACATCGGTATCCCGCCCGGGCTTGCCCGTGAGCACGGCGTGCAGCTACGGCTCCTGACCCGCGACACGCTGCGCGAAGCGCTGGGCGTGGACGTGAGCCGCAGCCGCGTGCCGGACGGGCACAAGGGCACCTACGGCCACGTCCTCGTCGCCGCGGGAAGCCTGCGCATGAGCGGCGCGGGCCTGCTGGCCGCACGTGCCGCCCTGCGCATCGGCAGCGGCCTTGTCACGTGGGCGGTGCCCGAAGCGCTGCTGCCGCGCCTCATCGGAGCCGCGCCGGAGCTGATGATCGCTGCCGCAGCCGCAGGTGGAGACGGCGAGTGGAACGCCGACTCCGCGGACGAGCTGCTTCTGCTTGCGCAGACGCGCGATGTGCTGGCCGTCGGCCCCGGCCTCGGCCGCTTCGCAGGAGACACCGGCTGGCTGCGCCGCCTGTGGGAAGAATACGGCGGCCCGCTCGTACTCGATGCGGACGCTCTGAACATCCTCGCTGCGGCGGGGCCAGAGCTTGATGCCTGGAAGCCGAGAAGCGCGGCGGTTGTACTGACGCCGCACCCCGGCGAGATGGCCCGTCTGCTGGGTATATCGACGGCCGAGGTGCAGCGTGACCGCATCGCCCATGCCCGGCAGTACGCCCGAACACGCGGGGTGACGCTGGTGCTCAAGGGAGCACGTACCGTCATTGCGTGCCCGGACGGAACGGCTTATGTCAACACGACAGGCCACGCCGGGATGGCGACAGGCGGTGCAGGTGATGTGCTGACAGGCATCATTGCAGGCTTGCTGGCGCAGGGCTTGAGTGCTTCGCAGGCAGCAGCCTTTGGAGTATACCTGCACGGCAGGGCTGGAGAAACAGCCGCGCGTCATCGCCAGCATGCCGCCTCGGTCATTGCGGGTGACATTATTGAAGCCCTATAGCCCATAATAGTAAGGGCAGTAGGAAGGCCAAGATGAGCTGTACCCCAAATTCACGGCTCTGCCAGGGTCTTCCTGCATAATGCCTTCCCCGGTAATATAGTAAAGTGATCACTGCACCCGCGATGCCGTTACTCCATGAGACGCCCGTTCCTTCGGGCGATATAAAAGAACCGAGCAGGAGGAAGATACTGAATCCTGCGGCAAGGTACAGGGTGAGCCGCTCCGGTTTTCGCAGCCAGGGCAAGAGAACGTGCAGCGCATCGGCGACAAGAGCGGCCGGTAGGGCAAAACCATATGCCCATAGCTGCGCGGTCAGCTCGCCGCTGTTGCCTGCGATGGTTACAGGAATCCCCGTAATTGCCTCTGCTATATAGCAATAGGCCCATAACAGGCCGAACACCAGTCCTCCGCAAGCCAGTTTGTTCAGCGCATAACAACCCAGCTCCATTCGCCAAGGCATCTTGGGATTATATTCATTCCATGGATGTCTCATGTTGCGATTCCTCCTTAGTACACTTCATCACAATCAGTAATCTACAACCAATCAAGGAATTTATTTTCAATTACATTCCGCTGACGCTTTACGGCACTTCATTTTACGTTAGCTGTGTATCATAGTCCTAAGAAATAATGACAGCGGATAGCCGCGTTACGGAGAGGCGGGGATTGCATGATACAAGCGGTTATTTTTAATCTCGAAAGTACATTGTTGGACCCCGGAGGACGAGGCTTAATCCAGGGAATACGCGATATTTTCAGATGGAAGGGTGTACAGGTAACCGAAGAACAAGCATCTCATGGGCGAGGATTACCGATCCGTGATCATATTGCGAATGTGCTGGCACTTTCAGAGGTTCGGAAAAAATGGCTGGAGTGCTTTGGTGCGCATCCTGGCAGAGCGGATATTGAGCATATTTACCTTGAGCTTGTCCCTGTTCTTCGTTCCTTGATCCAGGGGGCTGAACCCACTTTCGGTATTGATAAAGCGCTGAATGAGTTGCAGGATCGGCGGATTCAGTCAGGTGCCACCGCATCTTGCCCGATGGAGATGCTGGGCAACGTTTTTACGCCTGCACAGTCCCCATATGCACTGGATTGCACAGTAGCTCCCTGTGAAGTTTCGCAAGGGCGTCCTTATCCATGGATGATCTATGAGATTGCACATCGCTTGCAGGTATTCCCGCTTAGCGATATTGTGAAAGTAGGAGATACAGCAGCCGATATGCAAGAGGGACGGAACGCCGGTGTATGGACGATTGGCGTATTGAACCATAACGAAAGCGTGACGACCGTGACGACCGCAGCTCAAACGACCAGCCATGAAGCGGACGACAGAGTGGCTGAGGAACGGCGCAGACAGAGTGTATATGGCTTGAAAAGGGCAGGAGCCCACATCGTGATGAACTCGGTCGCTGACTTACCGCGTATTTTGCGTGAAATCGAAATGCTCCAGCATACGGGAGGCTATCCTTCTTATACGAAACAGGTGAAAACAGCGGCACTACCTCCATCATAAGAACGGGTATGAGTCTGGAGTGCTTGAATACACATTTCTAGGTTATATGTATGCACCTACTCAGATAAAGGTGAACTCTGCTCGGCTTTCAAAACATAAAAATGGAGCACTCGCTACGTTAGCGAATGCTCCATTTTAGTTTACTTCTTTTCGTTCAGTTGAACTGAACCCAACGTAATATTTATTATTCAGCGTTTTTTACCCGGAACTGGTCAGCATGACGCTGCAGATTGTTTGATAGTGTGGTCAGATTGCGGGCTACTTCGGATAGTTCTTTTACCGCTAGAGCCTGCTTCTGAGCGCTTGCTGATACATCTTCTGTCATTCCGGCAGTCTGCTGTGCCGCGCTGGCTGTGTGATTTAAATGTTGATCTACGCTGTGACGTACCTCTTGCATCTCTGCCGTCAATTGAGCCAGATGTGCAGCTAACTCCTGAACTTCCTGTGAAACCTGGGTGACTTTGTCAACAGACTGTAGACATACCGAAATTTGGGTTTCTTGTTCATTGACGGTCTTTATGTTTTCATCAAATTGATCACCCATTTGCTCAATTTGCTCAACAAAGCTTTTTAAGATTTCGTCGATTTCACGAATCGATATGGCGGATTGTTGGGCAAGTTGTCCCATTTCATGAGCGACCACAGAAAAACCCTTGCCAGCTTCGCCTGCACGTGAGGCTTCAATAGATGCATTAAAGGACAAAATCTGCGTCTGCTTTACGATACCCTGTACCTGCTGACCGATGTTAGCCGCCTCGCGGGATTTTTCGGTTAACGCGTGTGACATGCGCTGCATCTGCTTGATACGCAAGGCGCTTTCTCGTCCTTTCTCTAATAACAGTTCATGCTCACTGGCTACCTGATTACGAACCTCATTAAGATGATGGGCCGTATCCGTAAATTGTTGCACATAGCTTCCGACTTCATCCAGCGTTTGTCCTAATCGATCAGATTGTTGAACCGATTCCACCGTTTGATCCGCTTGGTTAATAGAGACATCGGCAATTTGCTGGAGTGTACGGGACAGTTCCTCAGTCTGGTGGAGTGTTCCTTCCGTTGTCACGACGATATTCTCCGATGCGTGCTGGAGTGTGCTTGAACTGCTTTGAATATCCACAATCATATTCGACATGGCTTCCACCATTTTGTTCGTCAATTTGCTGATCTCGCCTAACTGATCATATGTTACTTGCGACGATGTAACCGTAAGGTTACCGTCGGCTACTTGCTCCAGTGTATTTTTAATAAATCCCACCTGACGCAGTATCCGCCGGGTTACCATCATCATAGCCGCAATTGAGATGATCAGAATGATGGAGATAACAGGGATAACTAATCGGTAGGCCTCGGGCAAGGTATGTTCGTATACTTCAGTCACAGAGGACAGGGATCTGTCGATTCCCAAATAACCAATGATGGTTCCATCTGTATCCTTAATGGGAGTAAAGGAGGAAAACATCGTCCCCCACTCAGGGTCCGTTGTAATATCTGTAGTTACCGTTTCCCCTTGTTTTAATTTCTCTTCCGTTTCTTTAAGGGTAAAACTTACAGGAGTTCCGAATGGACTGTAGTCTTTGTCGTCCCATGCGGCTCCATCCACCGTTATTTTCCACTCATCTCCAACGCGGTTGTACATATAGACGTACAGAATTCCAGTTTGCAGTCTGAGCGTATTTAACTCGTTCCGAAGCTGCTTATACTCGCTGCTTTGCTCAGATGAATCAGTGTTTAAGCTCTTGACTGCGGATTTGTCCAATAACTGGGCCGTGTTCTTTGCCAGCGTTTCATTGTTTAGCTGCATGGTTGATAGAGAAGCATTTTGGATAGATTGATTGGTCGTCCACAGAACAATAACGCCAATCACTATTAAAGGAATGAGCAAGATGAAGTAGAGTTTGGATTGTAATCCCATTCTTTTTTTAACGCTGCTTTTCATAATATGCTCCTTACTATGTTTTTTTCACCTTCATATATATCGTGTACAAATAGGAAAATAGAATAGTAATTCAGATGTTTTCATGATTTTTTTGCGTATTTGCGTAAATTCTCATGAAAAAAGCCTTAACCCGGTAAGTACCGAGTTAAGGCTGTATCTTATGACTTACAAATCGTCAAATCCGTTGTCATCTCCGACCTTGCCATAATTGCGTGATTTTGCTTCAAAAAAGTCCGTTTTTGTCGCATTCAGCGCTTCGTCTGAGAATGGTTTAATCCAAGGCATACAGTTTACATCTACGCCTTCGTATGCTTTGTCCATACCAAGCAATCTCAGGCGCATATTTGCCATGTATTTGATATAATCGCTCAGCTCGTTCAAGTCGATGCCGCGAACCTCTTTGAGCGTATAATGCGCCCAATTCGTTTCCAGCTCCACAGCGCGGTTAATCATACGATAGACATAGTCCGTATTTTCCTTGGTGTTCAGCTCAGGGAAGTCAGACAATAGCTGCTTGAACACTTCAGCAAAAAAGTAGCAATGCTGATTTTCATCCCGCTGGATATACGAGATCATTTGGCTGGTCGACATCATCTTCTGATCACGGGCCAAATTGTAGAAGAAAGCAAATGTACTGTAAAAGAAAATGCCTTCCAGAATCAAATCGGCTACCATCGCTTGGAAAAAGGTTTGCGGGTTCTGCTCATCGCGGAACTCCTGGTAAATATCCGAGATGAATGTGTTACGCTCCAGCAGGACAGGATCGTTTTTCCAGTATTCAAAAATTTCCTTCTGTTCCTGATCTGACACCAAAGAAGACAGAACGTAGGAGTAGGACTGGTTATGCACCACTTCCTGCTGTCCGATAATCGCCGAAATAGCTTCCAGTGAAGAATCGGTAAAGTAGCGTTTTACATCCCCGACAAACATCGTTTGCATGGAATCCAGCACGGCCAGCAGGCCGATGTTGATTTTAAATGTGCGCTGTTCTTCGGCATCCAGCGTAGGAAATTGGGACGCGTCCTTGGACATCGGGATTTCATCCGGAATCCAGTGGTTCAGCAGCAGCACCTTGTATAGCTTGTACATATGCGGCATCCGAATATCGTTCCAGTTCAGAATGCCGGAGTTTTCACCTTCAATAATACGGGTAGAGCGGTTAGGCGCTTCCGTGTTAAAAATCTTTTGTAACTGCATGGGAGATTCTCTCCTTTATTTTAGGATGCACAGCTATCGCATTCTTCAATCGTCAGTGCGCGACTGCGTACATAATAGGTTGATTTCATACCTGATTTCCAGGCATGGATGTGCAGTTCCAGAAATTCAGTAGCTTTGATATCCGGGCGCACATACAGGTTAAAGCTTTGGCCTTGGTCAATATGACGCTGACGGGCAGAGGCCATGTTGATCGAAGCATGCTGATCCAGCAGGAAAGCTGTTTTGTAGTACCAGATCGTTTTTTCGTTTAAGTCCGGTGCAGGGTTAGCAATCTTGTAGGTTGTTTTCTCTTCATAGGAAAGCAGCTCATACAATGGATCAATGCTGGCCGTAGAACCTGCAATGATGGAAGTGGAACCGTTAGGCGCGATGGCGAACAGCCATGCGTTGCGGACACCGTTTTGTTTGACTTCTTCCGCAAGTTCACTCCACTCGGACGTGGTGACAAATTTGCCTTCACGCGTACCGTCCGTATAGCCACGGGATGTGAAATAATGCCCGGTAGACCAGTCAGAGCCTTCAAATTTGGCATAACGGCCTTTTTCCTTCGCCAGCTCCATGCTCGATTTTACAGCCAAATAGTTAATTTTTTCGTATAAATGATCGTTATAGGTTACCGCTTCATCGGATTCCCAACGGATACCTTCGAGTGCGAGCAGATGATGGAGTCCGAACGTACCCAGACCGACTGCGCGATATTGGCTGTTCGTATATTGTGCTTGCAGCACCTCAATATTATTAATATCAATAACGTTATCCAGCATACGTACCTGAATCGGTACGAGACGATCCAGCACACCTGCCGGAACGGCGCGAGCCAGATGAATGGAGTTCAGGTTACATACAACAAAGTCGCCAGGAATTTTGGAAATGACAATACGTGTTTGTCCGTCCTTGGTGACTAACTCTTCTTTTTCCACCACGGTCGCCGATTGGTTTTGCATAATTTCCGTGCACAGGTTGGAGGAATATACCATACCGTGGGCGCGGTTCGGGTTCGCACGGTTTACCGTATCGCGATAAAACATGTACGGAGTACCTGTTTCCAACTGCGATTTCATCAGGCGCTTCATAATGTCGATAGCAGGCACCGTAATGCGGGAGAGAATTGGATGCTGTGACGCTTCCTCATACTTCTCGCGGAAGGAGCCAGTACCAAAGGCTTCATCGTAAAAATCCTCCAGTCCCAGTGGACGGCCGTTGCCATCCTTCCAGCCCATGACCTTTTTCACTTCATGCGGACAGAACAGATTCCATTCGCCACGTGCTTCCACCCGTTCCATGAACAGGTCGGGCAGACATACGCCGTGGAACACGTCATGCGCACGCATCCGCTCGTCGCCGTTGTTCAGCTTCAGGTCGAGGAACGCGAGAATATCTTTGTGGAACACGTCCAGATAGACGGCAATTGCGCCTTTACGTGTACCCAATTGGTCAACGCTGACCGCTGTATTGTTTAGCTGGCGAATCCACGGGATGACGCCGGAGCTTGTATTTTTGTGTCCACGGATGTCGGAGCCACGTGCCCGTACTTTACCGAGGTACACGCCGATGCCACCGCCCATTTTGCTGAGACGGGCTACATCGGTGTTGGAGTCGAAAATGCCTTCCAGCGAGTCGTCTACGGTGTCGATGAAGCAACTGGAGAGCTGCCCGGCTACCTTTTTTCCGGCATTGGACATGGTTGGTGTAGCCGCCGTCATGTACATATTGCTCATCGCCCAGTAAGCTTCCTTCACCAGTTCCATACGCTTGTCGGCAGGCTCCTTATGCATCAGGTACATTGCGATGATCATGTATCGTTCCTGTGGCAGTTCCATCACGCGTCCGTCAAAATCATTTGCCAAATAGCGCTCAGACAGCGTCAACAGCCCGATGTAATCGAACAGCAGATCATTTTTCGGCAAAATGGATGCACCTAGCTCGTCAATTTGCTCCTTGGTGTAGTAGTCGAGCAGCTCTTGACGGTAAATTCCTTTTTGGATCAAATCGGTAATCAGTGGATAAAAAGCGCCGTAAGGCTCGTCCGCATAGGATTTGTAACGGCGGTGAGTGGCCGCTTTTTTATATAAGGAAGTGAGCAAAGCGCGCGCAGCGGCGAATTTCCAGTCCGGTTCTTCCTTGCTGACCAGTTCAAGCGCAGCCATCGCAAACGCGTTGCTGATTTCGTCTCCCGTGACTTCGTCCCGGCGTAGCTTGCTGGTCACACCGCGAATAAGGCGATCTTTATCCAGCTTGTCCAGCCCGCTCAGTACACGGTCGGCATATACGGAAATACGTATTTCATCAAAAGCCAACTGGCGATTGTTTGGTTTCGTTACGAGTTGTGGCATGGGATTAATTCCTCGCTTTCCTGATTTGGAATTCATATTCTGGGAATAGGCATGAAGATGATCATGATGAAAAGATAAAGGTGAAAAAGATCGATGATGATCAAGTGATTCACAAAAGCGATGAGGTCAGCTCACTTGACGATTAAACGACAGGCCAAGTGTACGTATGTTTGCAGGTGTGCAAATCCGGGTTTTAAGTACAAATTCCCGGGTTGCTTGCGCGATTCAGACAGCATTTTGGGGCTGTATGTAATCCAATAACATAGAAATAGCGATGCGCTTGCCAATGAAGGGGGAAAAGATGGTTCCCGTACGATTTATCGGCTACATCACTATATTTAGACGTGTTATGAATATTTAACCCAACATATTGTGTTTATAAACTTAAAATTTCAAATAAGTGCAAGGAGTATTATAGCAACATTCGAAGCCATACGTAAAGGAAAAGGAATGGAAACTCAAAATTTGCAGAGAAGCCGCGGGCTGTATTTGAATTGAGGCTGTTTGAACGGTACAATGAATGATGAAGATGTTTCCTACAGAAACAAGCAGCATACATATGAACTTTTTTTGTGAAATAAGGTTGCTCGCTCTATCGGACTGAGGTTTTAGATTTTTAAAGAAGTGACGATTTTAAATTAAAGGAGGAACTTGGCGATGGCTATTGCAGAAGTGACAGTGATCCCGATTGGAACGGGGAGTACAAGCCTGAGCGACTACGTTGCCCAGATGCAAAAAGTGTTGAAGACGCAAAAAGGAATTACCTATGAGCTTACCTCCATGAGTACGATTATTGAAGGTTCGTTGGACGATGTGTTCACCGCCATTGCTGCGCTGCACGAAGCGCCATTCCTGTCAGGAGCCAAGCGCGTTTCCACCTCGGTCAAAATTGATGATCGCCGTGACAAGCCTTCCTCCAGTCACCAAAAGCTCTGTTCCGTTGCAGATAAACTATCTGGTACCGCGACAGGAAATGTTACCGAACTAAATCCAAATCCTAGTTGAAAAAGTTGATGTAAGTGATTGATTTTTATGTAACTAAGAGTATAATAGTTTTTGTTGTCAGTTACACTGACCCGCTGGTGTAGCTCAGGGGTAGAGCAACGCACTCGTAATGCGTAGGCCGGGGGTTCAATTCCCTCCACCAGCATTCTATGAAACTCAAGCACAGCGCGGCTTCCAAGCTTTTTGGAGGCTGCGCTTTTTTGTGATTTTGGACAATCTTCTAACATTCTTCTAACCTTTAGTCTAGTAAAGTGGGTTCTTCAGTGTTCATGGACTCCCCTGTAATTGAATCCCCAATGTTTCTTAATACCGCTTCTTGAAGATTCGGTAGCACATGTGAATAGGTATCCAGAGTTACATTAATAGAGGAATGTCCAAGGCGTTCCTGAACGATTTTGGGGTGAATACCAGCTTTGAGGAGGAGCGTTGCATGAGTGTGTCGTAGATCATGGAAACGAATCCGCGGAAAGTCAGGATGCTCTTTTACGATTGTGTCCAAAATACGATAGTAATGTCTCATTAGATTACGAGGGCCAAGGGGGGTTCCTACACTCGTTTGAATGACTAAAACTGTTTGCAGCTGCATTAAGCCAGGTAAGAGTATATGTAGTACAGCCGTTGGGTGAGGATCTGATAGATATTGTGGATTACAGTGGAGTAGTGGAGAAGATTACACCGGAGTAGATTAAGATTAACGGAAGCTATTTCATGAGGAATCAGTTTGAATTTAGAGTAGATGTGAAAAAGGACTCTAACGGTTTGTAGCCGGAAAGAGTCCTTCTTGTTGTTTATTTAGTTGAATAATCGCTTACTTCAAAGGTGAGTATTTTATTGAATATTACATAATCCTTGCGATTACTAAATGGACCCTTGTTGTTATTGTGTTTATCAATGGCAAAGAATGAAGGGCCTCTACCAGCATCTTTAGCGTCATACCAAGCGATGAAAGCATTCAATTCTTTCTTGCTCAGATCGAATTCTTTATCAAACCCATTGTCCATAGTTACAACCAAGATGGCACGGTCGCCAGTAGGTTGTGAGGATCCATCTGTATCCGACGGATCAGGCTTTGTAGACGGATCAGGCTTTGTAGACGGATCAGGCTTTGTAGACGGATCAGGCTTTGTAGACGGATCAGGCTTTGTAGACGGATCAGGCTTTGTAGACGGATCAGGCTTTGTAGACGGATCAGGTGTTGTAGACGGATCAGGCTTTGTAGACGGATCAGGCTTTGTAGACGGATCAGGTGTTGTAGACGGATCAGGCTTTGTAGACGGATCAGGTGTTGTAGATTTACCCGAATCCTGATAAGGTAAAAATCCTACAGGGACGGGATATTTAAATTGGCTAGCACCGAAATTGGCTTGAAAGGATTTATATCCACTTTCTCCAGCCATAACCATCGGGAATACTTGTGATCCACCTAGTTGAGACGGTTTTGCAGTATTAGAACCTTGCCAAACTCCATTTTTGTACCAAGAAATTGTGTCGTTATCCATGTCCAACGCTAAACCAATAGTGTCCTTCTGCGCAAAAGTAGTGCCATAAGCAGTTCTTGTTATATCAGAAGAGATTTTAGTTAAAATTTCACCGCTATACCCATAGTAACTATGATACTTCCATTTATCTGATGTATTATTACCTGCTTCACTTGTTATACCAATTAATGATATACTTGGTATATTTGGATTTCCATCAATTCCATTTACTTCCCAGTACCACTTCCCGCTGGTTTTTCCTACAGTTGCTTTATCTCCTTGACCTCCAACCCCTAGTTTTGATAATAAAGAACCATTTGACCAAGTAACATCTGTAGTCTCAGCTTCTGTAACTGTAGGGAACAATGAGAACACTGAAACTCCAATGAGAAGGGCTAACATAATTGTTCCTAGTTTTTTGATTATGATATTTTTCATGACTTCCTCCTAAATGTATGCAGTAACAAATCGAATTATAAAACCGAATTAAAGGGATGTCTAAACATTAATGTCTATATATTCAAATATAAGTTTAATAGTGAATTTAAATTTTAGAGCATAGTAAGGTGCTTTACTGTTATAGATATGGTGATTTTTATTTTGTTTTGTAATGACAACCGGCTTAGAAAAAGAATTCGACATGAGCATGAGAGAAGTCAATGACTTTATTGCCTGGTATGAAGGCAAACAGGCTGGAACTGGATCGGCTTCATATGCCATCAATAAGCATGACAATAATAAAGGCCCATTCAGCAGCCGAAAGGACTACATGCTGTATGATCGGATACTCACGTTTGAAGTAAGTGAATACTCTAAATAAAGCGAAGTACCCTGTTCGTTACGGCAGGGTACTTCGCACATTTTATCACGACTTTTCTTCTACCAAATCTTCTACCGAAATACGGATATCTACACTACCAGTAGGAACCTTATTCTTGATAGTGCAGGCTATAGGCCCCTTTTAAAACCTATTAAAACTCTATTTCGACGCACTCGTAATGCGTAGGCCGGGGGTTCAATTCCCTTCACCAGCATACTATGAAACTCAAGCACAGCGCGGCTTCCAAGCTTTTTGGAGGCCGCGCTTTTTTGTGATTTTGGACAATCTTCTAACATTCTTCTAACCTTTAGTCTAGTAAAGTGGGTTCTTCAGTGTTCATGGACTCCCCTGTGATTGAATCTCTAATGTTTCTTAGGCTTCGTCAGTTTGGTGCTGTCTCACTTTCGGGAGATTGGCTACAGGCCGCAGCTATTCTTTCTCAACTCAGCCACGATGGGCGTTCCTCAAAAGTGGGAGTGTGTTTTCTTCATCGCGGCCCCGTGAGGATTTACCTTTTCCACCTCTATGATTGGAGTACAGCGAACCGCCCCGTGTTGTACAGGAACATTCGTAGCGGAGAGGGCAGGCCAACCAATTCAGACAGCCTAACTTCTGAACGTTGGCACAAAATAGCATCTACTGGATATGAACATGGGTGATATTAAGGAGCGAGAAGAAGGTGTGGACATTGTAATGTATTTATGGGTCCTCCTCTCAGGTTTATAGCCTTTTTTCTAGATATATGTTCCAGTCTAGTAAAAACTAGTTGTTCGTCCATGTCTAAACCTAACAATATGCATACACTGAACTATCTTTATAGGGAGGTGTACGCATTGAGTTGTTCAGACGAAAAAAAATGTCGTAAAGGAAAAATAGAAACTGTATTCCCTTGGAAAAGAAAAAGAAAAGAACAGTGCCGAAAAGTTATTAAGAAGATAGTAAAGGTAAAATGTCCCCCACCAGAAGTGAATATTACTACTCCAACAGTTATTGGTCCTACGGGCCCACAAGGTATACAAGGTTCTCAAGGAGTACCTGGACCGGCTGGAGCTATAGGCCCACAAGGCTTTCCTGGAGCTGCAGGAGCAGTAGGGGCGGCTGGGCATCCCGGAGCCACCGGCGCAACAGGAGCAGCAGGTGCGGTGGGACCATCCGGAGCCACAGGTCCAACTGGTCCAGCGGGCGGTCCGGTCGGACCGACAGGTGCCACTGGCGCAACAGGAGCAGCAGGTACGGCGGGACCATCCGGAGCCACCGGTGCTACAGGAGCAGCAGGTGTGGCGGGA
>NZ_JBSQBM010000009.1:142466-234114 GCF_059417685.1 Paenibacillus sp. LT-B23
CCGGAGCCACTGGCGCAACAGGAGCAGCAGGTACGGCGGGACCATCCGGAGCCACCGGTGCTACAGGAGCAGCAGGTGCGGCGGGATCATCCGGAGCCACCGGTGCTACAGGAGCAGCAGGTGCGGCGGGACCATCCGGAGCCACTGGCGCAACAGGAGCAGCAGGTGCGGCGGGAGCATCCGGAGCCACTGGCGCTACAGGAGCAGCAGGTGTGGCGGGACCATCCGGAGCCACTGGCGCTACAGGAGCAGCAGGTGCGACGGGACCATCCGGAGCCACTGGCGCAACAGGAGCAGCAGGAGGTGTATTGGGATTTGCAGATTTTTTTGCCTTGATGCCTCCTGATAATGCAGCAACTGTTGCTCCGGGTACAGACGTAAGTTTTCCGGAAAATGGCCCTACCAGCGGGACTACTATTACCCGAACCGGTCCTAGCTCTTTTAATTTAGCAGCAATAGGGACTTATCAGGTGCTCTTTCAGGTTAGTGTAACCGAAGCTGGACAACTCATCTTGACACTCAATGGCGCGGATCTCGCCTATACTGTAATCGGACGTGCAACAGGTACATCGCAAATCGTAGAAATGGCTATAGTGCAAACGACGGTCATTAATTCCATACTGACTGTTCGAAATCCTGCTGGCAATTCCACTGCACTTACTATTACTCCTCTCGCTGGAGGAACAAGACCTGTTTCAGCACATCTTGTTATCACACAATTAGCATAGCAAGATATCTTGCATGTAGATAATCTAGAAATTTGCTATCTTTAACTGGACGGCTTTTCTTATGATCATAATTAGGACGTACGAACGTCCTCCTCTTCCTCCAGAGTATCCCTCGGCTGAGATAGCGGCCCGCCACGCGTGGCATTTTGCAGACATCCGCTATTTAGTATTTCATTAAATGGAAAATCTGAGGGATACGACAATGGGAACAGCATACGAACAACAAAATGCAGTACTACAACATGAAATCACGGTAATGGAAAGTATCCTGGAAAGCAAGGAGCAGTATTCCAAAATAGTTTCGTGTTGCGTCGTCATTCGGATCGCCACCTTTTTGGGGGCTCTTAATTTTACGAGTTCAATCTATATAGAGTAAAAATCCCAGTAGCAATAATGACGAAATAACTCGTTTCAAAATAATCTCTCCTTATTTATGTATTATTATGCGAGTTTAGAAGTTTCAATATGTATCATCTAAATATTTAAATTCATATATTAAATAATAAGTAAAATAACTACTTTTTGTATGAGTAAGCTATCTATTAAATAATTGTACTGATGAACAAAGGTAGGATTCATAGTGAATATACAATTTCTCGAAAAATTAAGTATCTTACGGGAACTTTACCGGAACGCACTTAATTTCACCAATTCTGTTGTGATTTAAAAGAAAAAGCCCCGAAGGGCTTACTTTGTTAAAATTATTGATTTTCTTTTGTGAGAATAGAAGCTGCTAGCAGTGTAGTATTAGTATAACCACCTGAAACATTTTCATACGAAAAATTAGCGATAGGAACTCCAATAACTGAAGCAACGTCACCCTCAAAAATGTCCCCACTTGCTCCTGGATAAACTGCTATTACTGTATTATCATTTTCATCACTAATATAAACGATAGCCGTTGTCCCTATAGGAATGTTATCTTCTTCTATATCTATTACATCGCCGCTTATTTTTACAAATTTGTTTAAGTATAAATTCAGATTTTTATTTAAGTGTTTTGTTGTTACAGATTTGTCTACTAGATTAATGACTTTGCTTTTATCTGTTGAAGGAAATAAGTCACTGTTTTTAACAATGAAGTCGTAAGATGCTTGCTCCATAGAAGCTTGATCTTCTGTTAAAACAGGTGTCCCATTTTTCATGAATTCGGCAAATAAATATTGTTGATCTGTGACCTGATTATTTGTAGAACTTTGCTGAGCAGTATTCTCATTGCTCGCTGTTTGTTCTGTAGCAAAGGATGTAGTTGAAGAATTAGACCCTGCTTTTGTTGTTTCTTCTTTTATATTGCTTCCACAAGCTGTTAGAGCTATAGAAAGTAGAGTAATTAATAAAACTTTCTTTGACATGATGAATTCTCCTGTGAGTATCCTCATCGGTTGAGGTAGTTGCTCATTTTATCTTGTTACCTTTATTATCGAATATTGGTGTTGAATATGTTAGCAAAGCACAGCTCCCAAGCTTTTTGAAGACTGTGTTTTTTATTGAAATGAGCGGTCACAATTAGTTTGTAATCCTTAGGTCTAGAAAAGTGCATTGTCCTGTATATCAATTTAGGTGTGATTATTCAGATTTGAACCCTAAATATTAAAAAGGACTTCATTAGCATGTGGCTGATATGAAGTCCTCCTTAATGTTTATTTAGTTGAATATTCGCTTACCTCAAAGGTAAGTATTTTGTTGAAAATGACATAATCCTTACGGTTACTGAAAGGTCCTTTATTATTATTGTGCTTGTCAATGGCAAAGAATGAAGCACCTCTGCCAGCATCTTTAGCGTCATACCAAGCGATGAAGGAATTTAAGCATTTAGTTCAGCTTAAAGTTTATTCGACTAGCGACAAAAAGTCCTTTTCGATAATATATCACTCTGCACCAATATAAACTCTGTCCCAACGTAAAAAGGACCCTCAGCAACTCCGGTCCCTTCTGGATTATTCAGTAGATTCTTTGGCATTCAATATGTAATCAATTTCAATAATTTCCCCGATATCTGTAATTTCAAGTACCTCAATAATCTTTGCCAGATGGTCTTTATTCAAAACACTACGGGAGCCACGGACAATTTCACTAATGGTACTTGGGCGTAGCCCTGTTAACTGAGATAAAGTCCCTTGTGTCATTCCTTTTGACTCCAGAATCTTTCCAAGCTTGACCACGATTATAGATTTTTTTGACATATAACCGACCGTTCCTTCCCCTTGATTCTTGCTTAGTTATGCTTGTGTTGATTTTAAGTGAAACTAAAAGATAACGCAAAAAGATGTTGACAATAACGTTATATGGTTATATCGTTAATAACGAAATAACGTTAAAATGTTATGTAAATTCATGCCATGGAAACAATTTTGTTATTGACATCGTTGATGATAAGGCAGTACGAAAATTCGCATCTAATTAGAGTGGTTCTTCATTATTGTACAGCAAGTTAATCCGCAATTCTACGCGAGTGAACATGAAGCAGTCCTATCACAACTTATTGAAATCATAGGTAAGAAGGGAATTTGGGATTTTGCTATTGAGAGGGCAGTTGAGGCTGCCACAATTTGATGGTCAGGAGCCCTTGCCAAGTTGGACGGATAAACACTAAGAAGGAGCACATAAAAATGGAGACTAAATCAACCATACTAGAATGGGTGGCAATGGTATATGGACCTTTTGACCATTTACATATGTATGAAATATATGAAGGTGTGCTTTATGATGGACGCTACTTCTTTCACATTGAGGACGGACGTTTGTGGATGCGTCATGTGCGGGGGTTGGAGCATCCCGAACATACACACTTATTCGTCGATGGTGACAGTGGTGGGCTGCAATTGGCAGAAGGCATTCAGCGTGACCTTATGGAGGTTGTTTCAGAAACCATTGACCAGCTACGCTCTATGGATGGTATGACTTTTTTGCTTAACGAACTGCTATGGTTGGAAGGGGAGGGGCGCTGTGACATCCAGTTGAATCTTGTAAGGAACAAGGGATAGCATTTACAGGGATTTTTGTCGTAGAAGGAATCGTTATATTGTTCACCGAATGAAATATTTGAGGTGATCGTCTTGAAGGATACATATAAAATGTTGAAAACAGACATGGAGCTATTTGGAGCGGCTTTAACCAAGGTACATGTATACGTTGTATCCGTCGATGAAGAATTACGTGTGACACTTGAGGATTATGGCGGAGTGGTGGAGGAGATTACACCAGGGTCGGTTAAGATCGCCAGTAAAGATTTTATACGAGAACAGTTTGAATTCCGGGTAGACTTAACAGGAGGAGAGCAATTTGAATGATCTTAAAACCCCGATTTTAAAAGAAACATTAAAGCACATGGAAAGGTTTAATGCAACGGTTCCACTCCCCTCCAAGGCAGACGTAGGCTTTAAATTCAGTGTTATGTTCGGGACTCGCTTTGCATAAAGCTAGGCGGAGTCATGGGTAAAGCGTGACTCCGCCTCGAATTAATCATATATCGGGACGCTTGTTCTATAATCCTTGGTGATCATGGAGACAGCCTCTGACTTTGTTAAAGCTAAGTGTTCATAGAACATTTTCCTAAATTCTTCTTTAGGTAGATAGGGATTGATACGGCTTAAAAACTCGGAAATTTCATTGGCGTTGGAATACCATTTTTTTTCTGTAGCTGCAACCAGATTCTGATCTCCTGCTATGGCTGCTTTAACAAGATCCGCAGCAAGGACTAAATGTTCCCTAATTAAGTTACTGTATGTTTGAGCAACATGATCACCATAAAAAGGTCGAAGTGAATTCCCCATATCTGTTGCATTTTGAAGAAGCCGGGCGGTAACCACGTTCACATCAGGTAGATGAAAGACCAAGCTAAGGATGGTCATCCTGGTCCAGGCTATATGTTGTTCCCACAGCATACGTATGAAGCTTTTCAATTCAACCTTCGCCTTGCTTACACAATGAGGATTTTTGGTCATTAGATGAGCAGGTGTTACTTGATCCGATCGCCAATAATGATCGTATGGTTGTACTACATAAGGAAACATACTTTTTCACTCCTTGTTTCCATAAATTTGTATACCACATGCATCTGCATATATAGTGCTACATTATTCGAACTCATATTGTTGGGTTAATGTCCATTAAAAAAGTCATCTTCTAGCAGAACTTCTAAACAACCTCGGAATTAGATTAGTATGAGGCGTGGAACTTCGATATTCATAATGACAAGGCATATTCCATATGACTAAGTAAGTTGCTTTTTGCTCACATAGAGGAGGGATATGATTGGATGCATTCGTTGCGCGCTCATTAGATGAGATACGATTTTGGTCCAGGATCATGAAGGAGCATTCATTTTTTCTGGGGTTAGGTTTTAGAGCGGAAGATACTCAACTCATTACAGAAGCCAATCAGTTTCATGCTATTTTTGAGGATATTGAGAGAAGATCACACGAATTTAATATCGATACTGACCCTCACACAATCAAAGAGTTTAATACGGAGGTGCAGAATGCAGCGACTCATATTTGGGCGTTTAAGAGAATGGTATTGGGCCTTATATTGCAATGCAAGCTTCCCGGACAAACCAATTTCCCTTTACTGGTAGATCATATAAGCCGGGAAGCGAATTATTTCAGAAACCGTTTAGAGGAACTTAATTCGGGAAAGCTCGAACCATTACCCGATGCAATTATTGATGAAAATGTATTTTTCTTAAAAATCATGGCCGATCATGCAAAATTTATAGGCCATTTGCTAGATCCATCCGAACGTAAACTGGTTGAACAAGCTAGGGAGTTTAGTAATGATTTCGATACGCTAATGTTTCAAGCGATTGATTTAAGTCATATGCAGCCACAGTCGTAGACCGTTCCACTCCTAAGTCAATTTGTTGATGAAAACCGTGTCTCTGTTAAGTCCTTGCGTGATTTTAAGAAAACAGCGCGTGATTTAATCGACGAATGCCGAATAAAAAGTATTATCCATCCTTTATTAGCCGATCATGTATTTCGTGAAGCTGAGCGCTTCCTTTTTATTCTCGATATGTTTGATCAATCTTTATCAGGTGTTAAGGTGAACAAGAAAGAAATCATGCACTGATATGCTGTCGCTGCTGTGTAGCATAAATAATTAAAACGTAATCCTTCAGACTGGGACACAGTATTCCCCAACAGGAGGTGCGCCAAGACCGTATCTTTTAAATCCTAATCCAGGTGTCGAAATTTATAAATCATTACGTTGGGCCCTCTTCCTATATCTCAAAAAAAGGAGAAACCCTGTCTTGTGTAAAGCGGGTTTCTCTACTTTGTAGAGATCACTTTATAATTTCGTCGATTCGTGATTCCAACTATGAATGCACAATGTTCTTATGCTCATGTTCTTCATGGCTACATACTTTAAGTGTATAACCTGTGTCATCGTTAGTACACCATGACTGAGATTGAAAAGCTAAGAATAATGCGACCCAACGATCTTTAAACTGAATTAGCAATCCCCCGTCTTGCCAAACTCCATTATCTTTTTCCCATTTGGGATTTCCTGAGTTTCCTTGATTCATATGAATATCGTGAACTCCATTCCCGGGTTTGAAATGAAAGTATTCATCCTCCTTATGTTCAGGGCCAAATCGTTCTCCATAAGCATATATAACAGCTTCTTCATCAATAGCTTTTTGAACATAGTCTGTTAACTTTTCGTACAAATCGTTGTCGGGACCAGGTTTAATATTTGGGAGTGGTGTCATTTGTTTAGGATCAAACAGACCGCCCCTGACATAATCCAATGCAATCTCCGGATTGTTTTTATTGATTCCAGTGAAGCCTTCTGTCATACCTTGCAGATGGGTAATTTGCGAGGAATTAAAATTTTCGCCAATCAAATAAAGAACTTCTGACGGCCAATCTTGTGATTGGATATTAATGGCTAATCTGAACTTTTCTTTGCTATGCAATACTTTCATGAGCACTTCTAGATGCTGGTCATCTTTTCCTAATTTGAATTCTTTAGGAATTGCTTTTAGCACACCGTATTTAATGGGCATTGTTATAGTCTCCTTGCGATTAATTTTTTACATTTTCTAGCGTGTCTTATATTTGAATTTATTATTTAATCCAGGTTTGTCCAAAAGGGCTATAGAGATCGGTTATTTTATGGATAATTTAGGGGTTATAAATTTTTTGAAAAATGAAACAATAACTCAGTACTTTATAACAAAGGAGGAAACAAAATGTCAGAGGTGAAGGGATTGGGTTTAACCCCATCTCCAATAGATAAAAGGGATATTCTTATGTCTTCTATTTTGCCGCCTTTTATTATTCCATCAAAATTTGAAGTTAAAGGAATAACTCCTGTGAGAGATCAGGGACACGAAGGAACGTGCGTTGGCTTCTCCTGCGCTGTAGGCATGAAAGAGTGGCAAGAGAGAGATAAACATGTCGGACTCTCACCCAGGTACCTTTACGAGAAGGCAAAAGCAGCAGATTCAGCTCCAGATAATACACCTCGATGTACTCCTGATGGAGACGGGACATCTATTAGAGTAGCCATGGATATACTGAAAAAACAGGGAGTATGTGAAGAAAGCTTTTGGAAGTATGAAGCCTGTAATCCTGGTAGTCCCCAAGCTGGAGCAGATACAAATGCAGCAAAATATAAAATAAAAGCATATGCAAATCTGGACACGATAAAAGCAATGCAGAGAAGCTTAGTTGTGAACGGACCTTTTGTAGTCGGGACATCAGTGTACAAAAACTGGATGGATCCAAACGTAGCAGCTACAGGTAAAATACCTTTACCCGAAAGTAGTGAATTTATAGGTGGACATGCCATATGTATTGTAGGCTTCGATGATGATACCCAAATGTTCAAATTTAAAAATTCATGGGGAACTCCTTGGGGCGATAATGGATTTGGCTACTTACCTTATGATTATCGTGTTCAAAAACAAGCGGAACATTTCTTTTTTGAAGCGTATAGCGCAACGGATCTAATCGACAATGTTGACGCCTTAGTCAATGCTAAGGAGAAAATATTGCAGCAAATGGGTGAAGAATTTAAAGAAGAGGTTGAGCTTCATCATTGGGGGGGAGATCAGGTTATTAAATATCACTAGAAAGTCAGGTGATTTAATGATCATTTCCATTGAAGAGAAGGACAATGGTAAAATCCTCCGTCTAAAAAAAGGCGAAGCCTTCCAGATTACCCTACTTGAAAATGCATCTACAGGATATACATGGTTGGAAGAAATCGTTTCAGAGAAAAATGTGGTCTTGCTTGAGAAAGAAGATTATGTTGGTAACCACACTGTAATTGGAGGATCTGGTGTCCGAGCTTGGACGTATACGGCAAATGAAGCAGGTCAGAGAAAGGTGAGATTTCATTACCAAAGGCCGTGGCTACAGGAGGCTGTAAAAAGTTTTGAAATTACGGTTATTGTAATATAGGGACGCTGAAAAGCGTTCCTTTTTTATT
Organism: Paenibacillus sp. LT-B23; assembly: GCF_059417685.1. Taxonomy (NCBI): domain Bacteria; kingdom Bacillati; phylum Bacillota; class Bacilli; order Caryophanales; family Paenibacillaceae; genus Paenibacillus; species Paenibacillus sp. LT-B23. Next base: position 150,635 of record NZ_JBSQBM010000009.1, read on the forward strand.
TCTGTGTTTTAATAAGGGGGATTCTATTTCTCAGTCCAGTGGTTAGTAACCATTCAGGATGTGAACCCGTCTGAGTATTCAGGGGGGATGATCAATGAACAGCTTTACGTTGTTGTTTAGACGAACTATAGCAGTAGCTTGTACCGCAGTGTTACTATTATCCGGCTGCACGCCAACGAAGGGCGAGGAACATGAAAAATCGCCTGTAGAATCTACACAAGTGGGACCATCATTGGATAAGCACGAAAAAGAGTGTTCAAATATAACTGTGGATTACGCATCTCTAGCAAAATGGAATGGCGTTACCTATAGGGCGAGCTATGAGAACGACAATAGTAACTTGCACAAAGGGGAGAAAGTTGGCGCAATTTTATATCGCATGGCAGATTATGCTTGCCCGGGATATGTGATGAAGGACGGGGATGCGACGTTGCTGGAGATCGGAACAGAACTGTATGAAGTGAACGGGTACGCCCAATCTGCCAGATTATTTGCGGGGAATACACTGTATGAAGCAACGCATAACCCTTCTGCCAAGACTATTAATGATTTGCTGGATAGCTCGGGAAAAATAGCAGTCGTTCGCTTTGTCAGCGGCAATGACGGGACCAAGTTGAAAGATTTCACACCCCAGGCGACTGCCACATTTGCCGAAGCCTATCCTAAACTGAACTACGTTTCTTTTGAACAAATGTACAAACAGACCAAGGGATTGGTCGGGAACAGCTACTATCTCCAAATTGAAATGAAAGACGGATCAACGAGAAACCTTGCCTATCATATCCAATCTAAAGCCTTCTATCCTGCCGGATATGCTACTCCTGAACTGGCTCAGCTTGTGGAAGAACAACGTAAACGAATATACGCTAAATAAAGGACTACAGCTCAGAATTATCCTTCCCGATCTCTATCGAAAATACTTCTTTAAAACCTCTCTCACCATCTGCTGTAATGTATATTGCTCGGGTTTTGGGCAGACGTTGAATCCAGTTTAATTCGAATAATCTGTCCAAAAGAGCATTCCCCAAGGCTCCGGCCAGATGGTGGCGTCGTTCACTCCAATCCATGCATTTATGTGAGAAGGAGCGGCGCTTTTTTTTCGTTTCTTCAAGGTCAATTTGAAAGTCTGCAAAGAACGCCCTCCCTTTTTCAGTAACAGAGAACCCGTCCCGATCCTGCGAAATGTAATCTTTTTGAATGAGAGAAGCCGTTAGCTGTACACCTAAATGACCTGCCAGATGATCGTAGCAGGTTCTTGCCTGACGTATGGCTTTGTCTTCGGAAGCATGCTGGAATGACTTGATTGGAATAGGTGGAGCTATGGATAAAAATGACTCCATTACCCGGGCAACTTCGGGATTTTGAATGCCGTAGTAACGGTGACGCCCTTGTTTCTCCACAGTAACGACTTGAGCCTCGGTCATTTTAGCCAAATGGAAGCTGGCGGTTTGCGGTTTGATGCGTGCCATATGGGCCAGCTCGCTTGCAGGATGAAATCTGCCGTCTAATAAGGCGGTTAAGATGGCTGCGCGGGAAGGCTCGCTGACGAGAGAAGCAATCATGGCTACATTTGATTTGGCGCTCATGGCACAGTTATCCTCCTTTGTAATCCATACTTCGATGAAGATTGAAGTATTTATATTCTACAATAAGGAGGCAGATCTGAACAGAAGGAGAAGGGATAATGGACCAAATGAATCAAATGAATCAAATAAATCAAATAAATCAGATGAATTTCAGCCCAGACATCAAAACGATTAAACCTAGCATTTTATATTATGGAACCCCTGTGATTTTACTCAACACGCTGAATGAGGATGGAACGACCAATATCAGCCCTATTTCCTCCTCATGGGCATTGGGAGATTGTGTCGTACTGGGTATTGGAATAGGTGGGAAAGCATTTGAAAATATGAAGCGGCATCCCGAATGTGTGATTAACATTCCGGGACCTGCCTTATGGGAGCATGTGGAGCGGTTGGCCCCCTACACGGGCAAAAATCCCGTACCCGAGGATAAGCAACAAAATGGCTTTACCTATCAGAAAGACAAGTATGAGATTAGCGGACTAACTTCGATTGACTCTAATGTGGTCAAGCCCGTTCGAATTAGGGAATCCCCTATTCAAATTGAAGCCAAGGTGAAGGATGTACGGATTTCTGATCATTCTCCTTCTTTTGCAATCGTTGAAACCCAAGCTGTACAGGTGCACGTTCATCAGGATATGATCCTCGGTGATAACCACATTGATCCGGCAAAGTGGAGCCCACTCATCTATAACTTCCGCCATTATTTCGGCCTTGGTGAGCGGTTGGGCAAAACCTTCCGGTCTGAAACCTGATGTTCTAGAAAAAAAATATAATTTCCTACCTGAATAATGAGAATTATCTTCCCAAATTGTTCTTTTTGTGCGAGAATGATTGAAAAATCATTCATGATTGCGCATACAGAAAGAGAAGATTCATACAGCACGTATAACAAGGGAGGAAATAACCATGTCAGAAGATCGCAAGCTGTCATTCGAAACTCTCGCTGTCCATGCCGGACAACAAATTGATCCTACTACTTTTGCCCGCGCCGTTCCGTTATACCAAACCACCTCGTATGGATTTCGGGATGCCGAGCATGCGGCTGATTTGTTTTCGTTAAAAGAGTTCGGCAACATTTATACGCGCCTAATGAATCCGACCACGGATGTGTTCGAGCAGCGGATCGCAGCTCTGGAGGGAGGGGCTGGCGCGTTGGCAACGGCTTCGGGAGCAGCAGCCATTTCCTTTTCCATCCTGAACATTGCGGGAGCAGGGGATGAAATTGTGTCGGCATCCAGTCTATATGGCGGTACATATAATTTGTTTTCCACGACGCTGCCGAAGCTGGGCATTAAGGTGCATTTTGTGGATTCGGATGACCCGGAGAACTTCCGCAAAGCCATTACGGATAAAACGAAGGCGTTATTTGCCGAGACGATTGGCAATCCGCAGGGCAATGTGCTGGATGTGGAAGCTGTAGCAGCGATTGCGCATGAATATGGTATTCCGTTAATTGTAGATAACACGTTCCCAAGCCCGTACTTATTGCGTCCCATTGAATACGGAGCGGATATTGTCGTGCATTCTGCGACGAAATTCATTGGCGGACACGGAACGTCCATCGGTGGGGTGATCGTGGACAGCGGCAAGTTTGACTGGAAAGCAAGTGGCCGTTTCCCTGGGCTGACCGAACCGGACCCGAGCTATCACGGGGTTGTATACACCGAGGCGGTGGGGCCTATTGCATACATTATCAAGGCGCGGGTACAACTGCTGCGTGACCTGGGAGCAGCTATTTCACCGTTCAACTCATGGCTGCTGCTTCAGGGCTTGGAGACACTCCATCTGCGGCTGGAAAGACATAGCCAGAATGCTTTGAAGGTAGCGCAATATCTCGAAAGCCACAAGGATGTGGAATGGGTCAGCTACACTGGATTGCCAAGCCACCCATCCTACGAGTTAGCCCAAAAATACTTGCCGAAAGGGCAAGGGGCGATCCTGACCTTCGGCATTAAAGGTGGTAGTCAGGCGGGAAGCAAGCTGATTGAAAATGTGAAGCTATTTTCCCATTTGGCGAATGTGGGCGATTCCAAATCTCTGATCATTCATCCGGCGAGCACAACCCATCAACAGTTGAATGCGGAGGAACAGGTTGCTGCTGGAGTCAAGCCAGAGCTGTTGCGTTTGTCTGTCGGGACGGAAGCGATAGACGATATTTTGTACGATTTGGAGCAGGCGATCGCGGCCAGCCAGCAGTAGTTAAGTGAGCAGAGGCCAGCGACGTTGGCTTGTTAAGCAAAGTGTGACAGGGCATTTGTGCAGGATTCCGTAAGTGGTTTTTCAATCCAGATTGGTTTTCGGTCTGTGGTTAATCAGGTGGGGGGCAACCTCCACCTTTTTTGCGTCCATGTCATGAATAAATAGCGTTGACAACATACCCCCATAGGTATATATTATACCCCGTAGGGTATATGAGGAGGGGAAGAAATGAGCAGAAAAATAGTTATTATTGGCGGGGTAGCAGGTGGGGCTTCTGCGGCGGCAAGATTGCGTAGATGGAATGAGGAAGACGAGATTATAATGTTTGAACGCGGAGAGCATGTTTCTTTTGCAAACTGTGGACTTCCTTACTATATTGGCGAGACGATCCGTGCGCGGGAGAAGCTGTTCCTCCAGACACCTCAAGGGATTCGAGAACGTTTTAATATAGATGTACGGGTATTTACCGAAGTTATAGAAATAGACCGGGAGCAGAAGCTCATCCGCTTCCGTGATGTAATGACAGGAACAATGGGGGAGCAACCGTACGACTTGGTGGTTTTGTCCCCAGGGGCCAAACCGTTGATGCCGGATATTCCCGGATTAAACGAAGCTACTAATCTATTCACGCTAAGAAATATTCCTGATACGGACGTGATTAAGGCATATGTAGATGAAAAGCACCCGCGACATGCTGCTGTTATTGGCGGTGGATTTATCGGGCTGGAAATGGCTGAGAATCTGCGGGAGCGTGGACTTGCGGTAACGATTATCGACCAGGGAGAACAATTGCTTAATCCGCTAGATCCTGAAATGGCTAAACTGGTAGAACAGCATATGAAGCTGAACGGAGTGGAGGTGCGCTTAAAGGAAGGGGTTGCGGCTATTGCAGATCAGGGTACACGGCTCCTTTTAGCTTCGGGAGGTGTGCTTCAGACGGATTTGGTTATTCTGGCGATTGGTGTTGTTCCCGAAAATGAACTGGCCAAGCAAAGCGGATTGGAGCTTGGTTATCGCGGGGCTATTCAGGTGAACGCCCAACTGCAAACCAGTGATCCGGCCATTTATGCGGTAGGAGACGCCATTCAGGTCAAAGACCGCAATCACGGTTTTGCGACCATGGTATCGCTGGCCTGGGGAGCCAATCGGCAGGGGCGCTTGGTGGCGGATCATATGAACGGTCAGGCCATTTCTTATGATGGCGCGCTCGGAACGTCCGTGATTAAGACCTTTGCCTTGACAGCAGCATCGACAGGCAATAACGAAAAAACATTGCTACGGCTGGGCGTTCCCTATAAGGCTATTCATATTCATCCCGGTTCGCATGCGGGTTATTATCCCGGGGCATCGCCAATCTCTATGAAGCTGCTCTTTAGCCCGGAGACGGGAATGATATACGGGGCACAGGCCGTTGGAGCCGACGGAGTAGACAAAAGGATTGATGTGATTGCGACCGCCATGCGTGGGCATTTGGAGGTGCGTGAGCTGGCTGATATCGAACTTGCCTATGCTCCCCCTTATTCTTCGGCCAAAGATCCTGTCAATATGGCTGGTTATGTGGCTTCGAATATCATGGATGGGCTGGTCCAAACGATGCAATGGCATGAAGTCGATGACTTTTACCACAACGGTGGTGTCATTATTGATGTCAGGGATGAGGTGGAGCTGCAAGCAGGAGTCATTCCGGGTTCTATCCATATTCCTTTGCCAGAGCTGAGAGAACGGATGTCAGAAATCCCTCGTGATCTGGAGATCGCGGTATCCTGCCAGGTCGGTTTGCGGGGTTATATTGCGGCCAGAATACTGACCCAATATGGTTATCAGGTGAGAAACGTTGATGGTGGCTACAAGACGTATTCAGTTATGGTTGAACGGGATTCTGATTTTGATCTGCCTACAGGGGGCGAACTGGACGAGGAAGCTAAAGACGGGTCCGGCGTACCTTCGAGAGTTGCAGAAGAAGCCGTAAGCCCCGACACAGAAATTACCCTGCTGGATGCCTGTGGATTGCAATGTCCGGGTCCTATTCTCAAGGTATATGAAGCTGTTAAGGCACTGGAAGAAGGGCAAAAGCTGGAGGTTACCGCAACCGATTTCGGTTTTGCGAGAGATATTGAAGCGTGGTGCCTCAAAACCGGGAATACGTTGGAATCTTTGGGAGTGTCCCAAGACAAGGTTAAGGCTGTGGTACGCAAAGATTCTGGCAAGCCATCTGCTGTTAACGGTCATTAGTGATGATAGAAGAATACAAGCAGGACAGCGCTGATGCTGTCCTTTTTTGCTTGGAATCTGCCAGGTTTTGTGTCCTGCAATGGCCCGTTTTCAGCCGTGCAAATGAAAGAGACTTGTGGTTATTTGTACAACAGATCAAGGACGGCGGTTTTTAAAATAGTTCATAACCCATCCAATGTGATTGAGATGGTCTGTCACTTCGCCATGCAGGGCACCAAAAAAAGTATCTTGAAGCTCTACGTCAACGGTACCTTTTTCCGCCAGTGCATGGTAAGCCAGCTTAAGTTCCTCTTCGCTGTCAAAATCGAGAATGATTTGTACATGTTGCGCCCTCAGCGGTTTACCATAGGAATCGGAAAAATGGATGTGACTGCTGCCCAAGTGAAGCTCAGCGTGTAAAAGCTTGTCTTCCTGCTTGTTCAGTACTTTAATTTCTCCGCCCAAAACAGACTGATAGTAATCCACCGTTTGCTGGACATCGTTCACAATGACAAAGGGACTTGCACTTCTCATGGGTTCATCTCCTTTGGGGTCTTTATGTAGTTACTATACATTATTTACGTTGCCGGCAGGATTTACCCCTTTTCATTTCAAATTATGGCTTGGTTCACTGTGTGACGTCTGTTACAATAGAAGTGACATTTACAAATGGATAGAAAAAAGATCGGACGGTGAGCACTTCTATGCTGTGGGAAGCGACTATATATTTTGTGATTTTGGTAATTTCCGCTCTAAGCGTGATTGCGGTATCAGGTAACCGGAGGACTGCGAGTACAATTCTTCTGGTGCCCATCGTTTTATTTTGTACGATATTTATGGTGCAAGGTTCAGTATTTACAGCGATGAAGCACCCGACGATGGGAGCTAATGTTGGTTCGCACATGGCATTTTTAACAACTTGGGTAGTTACTGGAATATTGTTTGCCGTGACGATTGTGATTGCTTTCATTAAATATAGCAAGAAAAACAAGGCGTAATTCAGCCTTAACCTCAGATGAAAAAGGGCTTTTGGTCTTTGGCCGAAAGCCCTTTTTGTATCCTTTTTTCAACAATGCGGGATGTCTTCGTTTATCTGCGTCTTCTCATGAACAATACAACAACCAGCACAACGATGATGACGATCAATAGAAATTTCATATTCGATACCCTCCTTGGTCTGTCTCTTATTTGGTATTAACCATATTTAATTAGCATGTACCGGTTTACCTCAAGAAGATACCTGTTGTGGAGTGTTTGGAAAAAATAGAGCTGGGCTCCAAAAAGAGGTTTACAGGATTAGTTGGGAAGTGTATACATATAGTAAGGAGGCGATTGCCATGAGTGATCGTGGATTTCATTTGTTCTATATTATTTTCCTGACGGTTCTTGCACTAGGAAGCGTGGGTGGAATTGTTTGGTGGCTGCGTTCTGTCAGTCGTCAGGAGAAAGAAAAAAACTGAATTTGAACCGGACGTAAAAGTCCAAAATGCAGCTTCCAGTAGGAGGGTGCATTTTTATATGCTATAATGGGAACATATGTTCTTTACAGTGGGAGGAAAGACGATGTTGCCTGATTTGGAACGAAAGCTGTTACGGATTTTGTATAACTATTTTGCCCAGCATCGCCATATGCCAACGATGACGGAATTGACCGTCAAAACGGGGAAAAGGGACAGCGAGATTACAGCCGCTTTGCGGCATATGGAACAGGAGCATTACATTACATGGGAAAATAACTCCAGTACTCAGCATGTGGTCTTGCTGGAAGGGTGGGAGCGTCCTTCAACGGATAGGTTCACCCGCCCGGAAACAGGGCGCACAACTACTCCAACCACGCCACAGGGCGGGACGGAATACTGGACGAATTATTAAAGTAGAACTCAAAGCTGGAAAAAATTAATGAGTTTTTAAGGTGCATATCATTTAGTTTTAAGAAAGAGTGACTATAATGACCTTATTAACCCCTTTTTGATCAAGCTATAGACCCTGCCGATGTATTGGCAGGGTCATTTTTTTGGCTATAGATGCTTTCGATGGTGCTTAACAGATACCTATGTACATTAAAAATCCCCCGGGGATCATCCGGAGGATGGGTGCAGCTTGCGTGAACTGCACGGCCTGCTCGAACTTCATGGTTCGACGGCATAATATATATTCAACCCCTGCTGCCTTGCATAATATGGTCAGCATGTTCATAAGGGGCAGTCCGATTCCACTGCTCATTTTCCAAACGACAAAAGCCCTACCTCTCTTTCGTCCTTGCGGCTCCGATGACCGCGCCAGTGTGAATGTGAAAATCTTCGGCAAAAGCTCAAAATTCTACATTAGGGTTATACATAAAATTTGGAGAAGCTCCATGCGGTGATTAGGAGTATAGCTTGTTGCGCGGAATCCTATGGGGTTTAATACATACTTTAATAGTATAGCAAGAACGATTCTAAAATGCAAGGCATTTCTGTTTTTTTGATGATAGAATGGAAAAAAAAAGTTTCTCGTCTAATTCGATTTTCCATGATATAAGTTTACCACTGCAAGGCCATATTACGGACAATTATAGGCCACGAAAAAACTTTTGACGAAAAAAAGGTTATATTTGTAATTATTGTATGATAGTATTGTATTTAGCTGGCCAGCTACCAATCTCATGGAATCTGGAGGATGAATTAATGAAAAAGCTGTCTGCTTCCTTGCTGACACTCATTTTTTTATTGGTATTTTCCATCCCTGTATCCGCAAATCCAGCAGAGTCAGACTCACGAGGCTTAGAACCCTTTAAAGATGCAAGTACAAAAAGCGAATCGGAAATTGACGAATACTTAAAACAAATGGGCTTTACTGACGAAGAATTAGGTTTTACGTCATTGGAATTAAAAAAAGATATTGCAAGTAACGGTGGCACAAAAATAAAAATCGAAGAGTTAGACCCTGAAGTTGTTGTTAAAGATGAACTTGGCAAAGCAGTCGCATCTTCTGATAAAATTTCCACTCAAGATGTCAGAGATGGAATCTTCAAATTGTATGGCTATGCATTTAAACTTGAATCTCCGAATAGTAAAGAAAATGCCTATCATGTTTATGCTCAGTATAGCTGGGACAGAGGTCCTTTGAATTATTACACTGATACATTAGCAATGGCCTGGCAAAGTAAAGTTACTCCTTATCGTTCTCCATATAGTGTCCATAACTGGAGAAGCGGATCACACCTTTATCAATACGAAAACCAACTACAGAAACAACAGAATGAAGGTAACTCTTTTGAGGTAGATGTGTTTGGATATCCAGATCCACAAGATGGATTTGCAAGACAAGAAGTAAGAGCTCCTAAATCACTTGCTGGCCAAACAGGCTCAGTGGAAATTGGTTATGCTCATAAACATATTCCACAAATAGCAAAAGCTATACTGTACTATTTCAGCATTGACTTCAGTGGATATTCACAGGATGAATATAGCGATAGATTTAATTTCACGTACTAAATTAGTTATCAATAATGCCAAAGATACCGTTTAAACAAGCGGTATCTTTGGCATTATAAATGGAGGTAATAAACGATGGTTTATCTGTATATGTTTTTGGGTGTTGTAGGTTACTATGCTTTAGGTTTCATCCTTACTTCTCTTGATTTGATAGTATTTAAAGGTGATGAGGCAGTTCAAGTCCTTATTTCAATGATTATTGGTATATTAGTGTACATTGCCGAAACTCTGGATGAAAAAAACAATGAAAAAGAGAAAAATGAGCCAAAAATCATTGACGAAACAGATGACATGTCTTAGCTATACATCTCGCTCAGGCCCAACTCTCCGCAAACTGTAAAATCAAATTCCCCTTCATCATCCAAATAACTGCGCCGAATGACCTGTTGCTGCATACTGGAAAGCTTGTCCATTGCCAGTGTAAGCAGCCGATCCTTGGCGGCCAGATCTGCCTCCTTATCCACGTTGTAAACGGCAATGGATCCAGTCTGCTTGCTGATCGCGTTGGTCGACTGATGCTCTCTATATGAATACACCTGCGTGATAGCCGCCGCGTGAACAGGTCATTCTGGCTGCTCCCGTACGCGATATCTAAGTCGGCTGCGATCCAGTTTTTTTGGTTAAGGCAGCATGTTGCAAATTGCTCAAGCAAACATGTTAACTTTTGCCGACCGGACTCCGATATTGAATAAACAAGATGTTTTGTGAGTGTACGGATGAAAAGAGGGGTAGCATTTTGCCGATCTATAAGCGTTTTATTCAGCATGTTATCCTGAACTATATTATAGGTTCGTTTATAGCTGTTCTGTTGGTAGGCGCGATTTTTGTATTTTCCACGTTAAATGTAGCCCACTATGAATTTTTAGGTCTTATGAAGATCATTGCTTTTTCCAGTATTATTATGATTGCTTGCGAAACGCTGGTATTTCGGATGCATCTGGGACCAGTTCGTCACTTTTTTCTGGATAAGCGGACGACGTTCGAGGATGTAGAAGCGATGTATATACGGATTCACCGTCTGCCTAATCTGTCAGTGTTACGTATTATGGTACCGCATTTGCTCGGTTTTTCCATCCCGGCAGCTAGTATGGCTATATGGATGATTCATACCGGACAGCTCACCCTGCCCTTCTATTATGTGGGAATTGCCTGTATAGGGGCTTGTCTGGTTGCTTCGATGCACGCGATGATTGAATTTTTCCTGACGATGAGGGCGATCCGTCCGTTGCTGATAGAAATTAGAGACCGAACTTATCAGAAATATGGAATTAACATATCGCTTCGGGGACGGGTGTTACTATCACTCCGGCACAAATTTCAGCTGAGTGCAACGTTGATTGGTGCATTTCCGCTTTTTTTGTTTTGCCTGGCCACGCAGATTCGGCTGGAACGTCTGGATAAGGCACTTTCCAGCTCCTATTGGTTATGGGCGGGCACGATTTTACTATTTGGTGTGGCCTTTGCTTATCTGGGAGGATGGCTGTTAACCCGTGAGATTGAGCAGCCGATTCAACATTTGCTGGAAAAGATGAACGAAGTGAAGGAAGGCCGCCTGAACGATAAGGCTAGAGATTTGTACTCTGACGAGTTTGCGAAGCTGGTTGAAGGCTTTAATATCATGGTTGAGGGATTGAAGGAACGGGAAGACAAAAACAGTCAGCTACAGGAAAGTTATTTCGCCACCTTGGCGGCAGCACTGGATGCGAGGGACGCTTATACCGCAGGACATTCTTTGCGTGTGGCTGAATACTCGGTGATCATTGGACGGCGGGGCGGTTTGAATGAGACAGACCTCGATTTGCTGCGCAAAACGGCATTACTGCATGATATCGGCAAAATCGGCGTAGCCGATGCTGTGCTGCTCAAGGATGGCAAGCTGACGGACGAGGAATTTGACCAGATTAAAATGCACCCGGTCATGGGAGAAAGCATTCTCCGCCAGGTGGAGCCGGCCGATGCCATGGCTCCTTATTTGCCCGGCGTGCGTTCGCACCATGAGCGTTATGATGGCAAAGGATATCCAGACCAGCTCTGCGGGGAGGATATCCCGCTATTTGGAAGGATCATTGCGGTAGCGGATGCGTATGATGCGATGACGTCTGACCGCCCATACCGGAAGGGTATGCAGAAAGAAAAAGCGGTTATGATATTGGAAGACGGAAAAGGAACCCAGTGGGACCCTTACTTTGCCGAATTATTTGTCGATGAATGGCGCCGGAACAAAGGCATCATGAGTTGACCCTATACTGTATATCCACCAGGCGAGCCGTTGCGGTTCGCTTTTTTTATATAGGGATGTACGCATCTTTTGACATGTCGAAAGCTGAAGCTTCATGTTATGATATACGAGAAAAGCAAAAGCGGTCAGCATAGGCCTGGCATCCAATTTTTCGCGCTATGGGAGTGTGAGTCCATGCAATTTTCAATGATGTTTCTAATGAATCTGGGGATGCTGATTGCCGTTGCCTATGTGGCGAACGTGATTTATAAATATGGGTTGAGTCGTACCTCTTCGCGATTTAAATATATCAGCTCGGTATTGCTGGTGGTATTTGGCGGATGGGTTAGCTCTTGCTTCGGTTTTAACTTTAGTGAGACGGTTATTTTTGACCTGCGCTTTGTGCCGTTGATTATCGCGGCGTTGGTGTATCCCCGCTCCTATACGCTTATTATTATCGGGGTAGCGATCGGGCTTACAAGATTTACCTTCGGTGTGAATATGGCGGCGTGGGTCGGCTTTCTGAATATGAGCATTCTGGGCGTGCTGTGCGCCGGATTGAACTACTGGATGCGCCGTTCCACCTGCCGTCTGATTATTAAGGCATCGGTGACTATTTTAGCAGTTAATATCGTAAATACGTTGAATATTGCCTTTCTAGGCGTTATTCCATGGCGCTATTATGTGGCGGAGGTTGTTCCTCTTACTTTGCCTATTGGCATTGTACTCAGCTTTTTATTTGCGCTGATTTTACGTGATTTTCAGATGGAGCAGATGCGTAATTATCAGATTAAGCAGGCGAATCAGCTATTATCAGAGCAGCGTGATGAGTTACAGAAGACGAAAATCATTTTGGAAGAACGGGCCAGACAGTTAATGGTGGCTTCCCAATATAAATCGGATTTTATGGCAACGATGTCGCATGAGCTGCGTACACCACTTAATAGCATTATTAATCTGGCGCAGATCATCAACGAGCAGGGAAAAGAACTGGATGAGGACGAGCTTTACCAGTATAGCGAGCTGATCTATGCTTCGGGGCATGATTTACTCCAGTTGATCAATGACATTCTGGACTTGTCCAAAGTCGAGGCGGGGCGGATGGAAATTGTCAGTGAGCCGGTCAGCGTGCGCGAGATTGCGCAGGTGATGATGATGCATTTTGAAGTCACTGCCAAGGACAAGAAGCTTGAATTCAGCTTGAACGAGCATGGCGATATACCGGATGAAATTCGATCCGATCCCAAACGTGTACAGCAAATTTTGCGCAACTTGTTATCTAATGCTTTTAAGTTCACTCATGAGGGACGTGTATTGCTGGAGATCAGCACACAGCATCTGGAACGAAAGGGGCAGGAGGGAGATTGGGTTGTAATTGCGGTAAAAGACACGGGCATCGGTATTTCCAAGCTCCAGCAGCATGTTATTTTTGAGGCATTCCAGCAGGCGAACGGTTCCATTAACCGCAAATATGGAGGAACCGGGCTGGGACTATCGATCAGCCGTGATTTATCCCGCTTGTTGGGCGGTTTTATACGTTTGGAGAGCGAGGAGGGCAAGGGAAGCACTTTTTCCCTGTATCTGCCCATGTGTCCGTCTGAAAGCAGGGAGGCGGGCGAACAGCCGTTTAAATTAGCCTAGTAAACAAGTGCAGGAGCAGGTGCGTTACAGGTTACAGGCATAAGGAGGTCTATCGTGGAGCGTAAAGCGGTCGTTGTGGGTGCAACGGGGCTTGTCGGGGGTTATGTTGTACGGGAGCTGCTGGTGCAAAAGGAATACAGCCGCGTCATGGTTGTGGGCAGACGTGCGCTGGAAATCAAGCATCCCAAGCTGGAACAGGCACTCATCGACTGGGAGCAGTCGCAGGAAGCGGCATCCGCCTTCGAAGGGGTTGATGATGTTTTTTGCTGCCTCGGGACGACGATGAAAAAGGCTGGCTCCAAGGAGCAGTTTCGTCAGGTGGATCTGGACTATCCGGTTCTGACCGCCCGGTTGGGCAAAGAGGCCGGTGCGGTGCAGATGCTCGCCATCTCCTCGATGGGGGCGGACCCGGATTCGCACGTGTTTTACAACCGTACAAAGGGAGAGGCTGAGGAGGCGCTTGCCGCTATTGGATTGCCTGCGTTGCATTTGTTTCGTCCGTCGCTGATTTTGGGCACGAGGCCGGAACGTCGTTTTGGCGAGGCCGCGGCTGCTGTCGTCATGAAGGCACTGGATGGCGTGATGACGGGTAAACTGGCTTCCTACCGTGCCATCCCGGCTTCGGTGATCGCGCGGGCTATGGTACGAATCGCTCTCGCGCATGCGAGCGGCGTACATATTTATCCGAATGATATCATTCGGGTCATCGGAGCTGAGCTGACACCTGGTGAGGGTGATTCAGGGACAGAGCGTAACAGTCATTAATGCGGAATAGTGGCTTTGGACTTCCCATGCTATAATACGGAGAACCAGTATCAGGAAGGAGCATTCAACCCATATGAAAAAAACAATTGCTACTGAAAAAGCGCCTGGCGCTATCGGACCCTATAGCCAAGCTGTAGAGGCGGGCGGTTTTATTTACACCTCAGGACAGCTTGGACTGAATCCGGCAACAGGTGAGTTCGGTAAAGATGTACAGGAGCAGGCTCGTCTGTCCTTGAGCAACGTACAAGCTATTCTGGAAGCGGCAGGAAGCAGCCTGAACCAAGTCGTGAAAGCGACCGTATTCCTGAAAGATATGAACGACTTTGTCAGCGTAAATGAAGTATACAGCTCTTTCTTCGAACAACCGTATCCGGCTCGTAGTGCGGTGGAGGTAGCTCGTCTGCCGAAGGATGCACTGGTGGAGATTGAAGTTATCGCCTTGAAGGGCGAATAGGCTAAGGAATACAAAAGAACTTCCAAAATCCACACTTGAGTTGGAAATGGAAGTTCTTTTTATGCGTACGGTATGTGTAATGTGATTCTTTTAGTCCCGTTCCCGGTTACGGGCAAAGAACAGCCACAGCGAGTACACCAGAATGATTGCGGCCAGAATGAATGCAGCCAGCCGCACGTTTTCATTGTCCGGATGTTTGATGGCGATGGCGACATAAGCCCACACGAACACAAGTGGATAAATGCTGTCACGATATGGAAAGCTGACCATGATAGCAAGCACGGTACCAATGAACAGGACGATGATCGCCCATGTGGTATCGCTGAGTCCCCAGCCGTTCCACTCGTTCTTTTCCAGTGCCACCGCGATATTGATGATGGTAGCGACGGATACCCAGCCAAGGTTCAGACTGAACGGCAGCTTGACGAACCACATTTCCCCGAGGGTTGGTTGCGGTGTACGAGAGCGTACATATACGACAGCCAGAGAGAGCAAGTACAGGATAATGACGATCACACACAACTCTACATATACATACTGCCACAAAAAAATCCAGATCATGTTGAAGATACAGCTTAAAATAAAGAAAAAACCGATAGACCGAACGCTCGTCTTGGTTTGTCCTGCCGATGTGGCCTGATACACAACAAAGCAGGCAAGCAGCAAGTAGATAACCGACCAGATGGAAAAGGCATAACCCGCAGGTGTTAGCAGGGTAGGATACATATTGGATACGGCAGCAGTGCTTCTTCCGCCGATGGGAAGTGTGGAAGCCAGAATGTTAACAACGATGACAGCAATAAATGCAATGATATTCCACCACTTGAATGGATGGGTTCGTGACATAGGGGCATCTCCTCCTCAATAAATGATGAACCGTGGAATGACCGACTGGTCACCATCTTCTAATATGAATATACCCACTTTTCTACCAAATATGTCCTTGCCGGGAAAAGTTTCATGCTACAAATATTTTATTAAAAGGTGTATGTATATGCTGTCATATGTAGTCCAATGATAAAAATTTTAACCACTAGAAGTAAGGAGACAAGAGGGATGAATGGTTTGGAAAAAGCGGGAAAGTTCGTAGGAGGAACCTTTTCGATCTGGGTAATTTTATTTGCATGTCTGGGATTTTTCTTTCCTGCGGCGTTTACAGGACTGAAAGGATACATACAGCTATTCCTTGGCATCGTGATGTTCGGTATGGGGCTGACGCTTTCCTCGGCTGATTTTCGTGAAGTATTCCGGCGTCCGGTTGATGTGGCTATTGGGGTAGTCGGGCATTATCTGATCATGCCGTTTTTGGCTTTTGCGTTAGCGCTGGTATTGCAGCTACCCCCAGATATTGCTGTTGGTGTTATTTTGGTAGGGTGTTGCCCGAGCGGCACCGCGTCCAACGTGATGACCCTTTTATCAAAAGGCGACGTGGCGCTGGGAGTATCCATTGCTTCGGTGTCGACGCTGATCGCGCCACTGGCAACTCCGGTCATGATCAGCCTGCTTGCTGGACGGTGGATGAATATTGATGCAAAGTCGCTGATTATGGATATTCTTGTCGTGGTTATTGTACCGATTGTGCTGGGGGTTATCGTCAAATCGCTGTTCCGTAAACAGGCTGAAGCAAGTGTCAAGGCACTGCCGCTTGTATCGACGCTGGCTATTGTGCTGATCGTGGCTATTGTAGTCGCAGGCAGCAGAGGCAAGATTTTGGAAACCGGCCCGATTATTTTTGCTGTGGTGATTTTGCATAACGGCATCGGGTTCCTGCTCGGGTATTGGTTTGCCAAGCTGTTCGGAATGAATCTGTCCAAACGCAAAGCCGTTACGTTGGAAACAGGGATGCAAAATTCCGGGCTGGGCGCTGCGCTGGCAGCGGCTCATTTTAATCCGATTGCCGCTGTGCCGAGTGCGATTTTCAGCGTGTGGCACAATATTTCCGGCTCGCTGCTTGCGACCTGGTTTTCCCGTCGGGAAGAAAAGGACAGCACAGCAGGGAGATAGCTAAAACGCTGTCAGGCACTTGGAATTGTACAGGCTCACCGAATGGTTTAGGGAGGATCAGAAGGGTTTTATTTGACTTTATATGAGCGGATCATTATACTGTGGTTGTTATAACCACTGTATTTAGGTAAGCAATATTACACATGCTTCATAAGAGTAAAGTTGCCTTGAATTCGTTTTTGGCATCATGGTAACAGCCCATATTCGTTTTGATCTGACTTACATTAAAGGAGAGAGTACCGAAATGAATCCGAAATATAAACCGCTATTTGAAGCTTTTACTCTGCCATCTGGCGTTACGTTGAAAAACCGTATTACGATGGCACCGATGACTAACTTTGCGTCTCATGAAAATGGTGAAGTCAGTGATCAGGAGTTGGCTTACTACCGTGAACGTTCCGGCGGTGTAGGTGCGGTCATTACCGCTTGCGTGTACGTGACTCCAGATGGTAAAGGCTTTGTAAATGAGTTTGGTGCGGACAAGGATGAAATGATTCCGAGCCTGCGCCGTCTAGCTGACACGATTCATCAGGAGGGCGCAAAAGCGATTCTGCAAATTTATCATGGCGGTCGTTTGTGCCCACCGGATCAGATACCGGACGGACAGCCGATCAGCGCAAGCGCGGTGGCTGAGGAAAAAGAAGGCGCACCTGTGCCGCGTGAAATGACCACCGACGATATTCACCGTGTTATCCGTGCCTATGGCGAAGCGACTCGCCGTGCGATTGAAGCGGGCTATGACGGCGTGGAGCTTCACGGAGCGAATGGATATCTGGTACAGCAGTTCTTCTCCCCGCATTCCAACCTTCGTACCGATGAGTGGGGGGGCAGCCTTGAGAAACGCTTGACCTTCCCGCTGGCGGTTGTTCATGAAGTGAAGAAAGTGATCGCAGAGCATGCGAAGCAGCCTTTCATTTTTGGATATCGCTTGTCTCCCGAAGAAGGAACCACGCCGGGCATTACACTGGACGATACGTTGGTGCTCGTTGACCGCTTGGCAGATCAAGGTCTGGATTACCTGCACATTTCCGTCAATCATTTCTTCGGCGGGTCCATTCGTGATCGTAGTGCAGAACAATCTCGTACCGTTATCATTCATGAAAAGGTGGGCGACCGTGTGCCTGTCATGGGCGTTGGCTCGCTGAATACGCCTGACGAAGCTCTCGGCGCACTGGAGACAGGTGTACCGCTGGTTTCACTGGGACGTCCGCTTTTGATGGAACCGCAATGGGTTCAGAAGGTGCAACACGGCACTGAAGATACGATCCGCACGACATTGTCCAAGCAAGCTCAACAGGAGCTGGTCATTCCGGACTACCTGTGGGGTGCGTTGACGACGGTGCCTGGCTGGATGCCTGTTACGGACTAAATCTCGAATGAAATGGATGAGGATACCCTGGGTTGCTTTCATGCACCTGGGGTATTTTTCTGCCCTGTAAATACATGCATACGAAAAACAGAGAAAGAAGGGAAATGACAATGTTAAATGAATCCAATGGCGCAAGTTTGATCACTTCCACCCATCCGGGGCTACAGATTCGGCTTTTACAAGTAAGTGATGCAGAACGATTATTGGAGATTAGACGCGAAAATTTTGATTTTCTTAAGCCATTTGAGCCGGAACGGCCTGAAATTTACTTTACGCTGGAAGAACAGGCCCGCCTGATTTCCATCGGCCTTGAGGCTGCGCGAGCCGGGCAGGGATATACGTTTGGACTTTTTTTGCCGGAAAATGATAAGCTTATCGGCAGAATGGAGCTATCGGGCGTAGCCAGAGGCCCTTTTCAAAATGCGAATCTGGGGTACTTCGTAGATCCTGCACATCACGGACAAGGCTACGCCACCTCAGCAGTAAAGGATATTGTACGTTACGCCATCAATGAATTGGGATTGCACCGTATACAGGCCGGGGTTATGCCGAGAAATACGCCATCCAATCGAGTGATGGAAAAGGCCGGATTTCGCCGGGAAGGGCTGGCTATATCCTATTTGAAGATTAATGGTGTCTGGGAAGACCATGTGCTATATGCGTTAACGGCTGAGGATCTACAGAATGGCGTTTTCTGAACTCGCCGGGCGTGATGCCCTCCAGTTTTTTGAATACCTTGCCAAAATATTTTTCGTCCTGATAACCAACCATACCGGCAATATGATGAAGGCGTAGCTTGTCGTTTAACAGCAGCAGCTTCGCTTTGTCCATCCTGATCCGACATAGATACTCGGACAGATTAACGCCGTATTCCTGCTTGAATTTACGAGAGATATATTCCCGACTGAGGTAAAAACGGCTCGCCATATCCTGTAGGGAAATGTCCTCATCGTAATGAGCGTCCAGATAGCGGGCAATATCACGGATAACAGGATTGCTTGGGCTATGGCTTGGTGTAAGGGCCTGCCCGGCTGCAAGCAGTCGGTTTTCAACCTGCTTCTGCCATAGGGGCAGGGATAGCAAGCCCCGGTTGTCGATCGGCAGGGCAGGGATGGAGCTGTGCTCGTCTGCCAGTTCCTCGCCTGCGGCATCTCCGGGTCTGTCATTCAGCCAGCGAGCCAGCATCCAGTCCAGCTCCTGATTCCAGCCGACCAGTTGCTCTGCCGTAACCGAAGGTAGCTCGGCTACGGCTGCTATCCAGCCTCCTGCCGCCGCAGCTATACGACTGGCGTTGCAGCTAAGCGCACTAAGCCGCAGCTCCTCCTCCATCTCGGGAAGCTGGGGAAGACGTACGGCTTGCCGTGCAAGAGAGCTATGGTGCAGCCAGTCGGCGGCTTGCAGCACATCCCGTTTCCACAATGCTTGCCGCGCTTCCTGGTAGGCTGTGGCCGCCGCCACGGGAAAGGCACCGAAAGAGCCGATTCCAATATGCATATAGCACCGCAACGCCGTTCTTATCCCTGTGTGTATATCCTGCAAGAGCAGCGGCCAGCGGGACGGTTCGCCCCAATACAGCAGAATAATTTCGTCCATACGCTCCAGATGGCGGAACGCAATCCCGGTCTGGGAATTCCCGAGAAACTCGGTACAGATGTTAATCAGGGAAAAGCCCAGAAGCGTGTGCCGCGTCTTATATTTGTCCAGCATATCGGCATCCAGTTGAGTGGTGCTCATCACCGCTGCATTGCACATATGAATATCCGCAGGAAGATGCAGTTCCTCACGTAAAGGCGTGATGGAAAGATGGGTATTCGCCGTGCCGGACACCAGCTCGGTCAGGAGCTTGTCGGCATAGTGCGGCCTCATCCGGTTCACCTCAATGGCCTGCATCGTGTGCCTGTTCCGGTCTTGCTCCGCTGTCTGCCAGGCTTGAGTGGCTTTGGTTAATGCCTCGTTAATCTCCACCGGGTCCACAGGCTTGAGAATATAGTCCATGCCTCCCCGACGGATGACCTGCCGGACCAGCTCAAAATCGTCATAGCCGCTGACCACCACGACTCTGGTCGCGGGGGAATTCACCTGAATCCACTCCATCAGGGCCACCCCGTCCTTGCCTGGCATCCGCATATCCGTGAGTACAACAGGTGGCGAAAAGGCGGTGATGACCTCAATCGCCTGATCGCCCGACTCGGCTTCAATGACCTCGGTCACGCCGCAAGCTTCCCAATGTACAAGCATCCGAATGGCATGGCGCACATGCTTTTCATCATCCACAATCAGCACTTTCATGACAGGTCACTCTCCCTTAATATGAATTTCGGTATGAGCTTCGGTACGAATTTCGAGAGTATAACGAACGCCATGAGGCAGAATATTGTCTACATACAGGGTGTTAGAGCCATCTTCGGAGTGAAGCTGGATGCGCAGCAGCACATTACGGAGTCCGATGGAATCCGACTCGCCAGTGTTCGGTTCCTCATAGGCTTTCAGCGGACGTTTCAGTATATGCTGGAGCTGCTCCAACTCAGCCTGCGGAATGGGAGTTCCGTTATTTTCCACTGTTATCTTCACGATTCCTTCCCGAATCCGGCAGCCTGCAATTCGAATCTCACCATGTCCCAGCCGTGGATCAGCACCGTGTTTAAAATAATTTTCCACTAATGGCTGGAGAATCATTTTGGGCACCTGGTCATCCAGGACTCCATCTGCCCACTGGTAAGTAACCTCTAATTGCTCGCCAAAGCGTTCTTTTTGCAAATCGAGATATTGCTTTACGTGCTCGGCCTCTTCCTTGAGTGTAACGACTGTATGATCCCGCATGTTATAGCGCAGCATTTTGGCAAGAGAAGAGAGCAGAGAATAGATTCGCGGCACCTCATGCTGTAGAGCCAGCGTTCCGATAGATTGTAGCGTATTGTATAAAAAATGAGGATTAATCTGTGCTTGAAGCGCTTTCAATTGATGTGTCTTGTTCGCCAGTTCGAGCTTGTATTCCCGTAAAATGAGGTTGTTGATGGTATCCATCATCTGTCTGAAACGGCGTGACAGCACTCCGATCTCATCATTGCTCATGGCCCGGATGTCTACATCCAGTTGACCGGACTGAATCTGGTTTATGTAGCGGGTCAGTCGTTTGATGGGCTCCGTGATTTTGATGGAAATCCACAAGGTGGCGACAATGACGAGCAGCAATGCAGCGCCTGTAATGACTGCATTGATCTGGGTTAGGCGAGTGGCCCGTAAATAAAGCGTGCGATTAGGGATTTTCTTGACGATCGTCCAGCCTGACAGGTTGGCATCCAGCTTGCCATACACCTGCAATGCCGTATCGTCTTCAATGACTCCATGCTCGCCTTCTTTAGAAATTCGATTAATCAGACCGGATTCCTTCCAGTGTGTTCCAATCAACGCTTCCTGTCCACTATATATGATCGTTCCGTTCCGGTCGATCAAAAACAGTTCCTCTGTATCTGCATCGTACAATTGACGGCAAATGCTGCGCAGCGGCTCCAGACGAACATCCATAGCAAGTACCCCAAGCGTCTCTGAGGAAGGAATGTTCCGAATCGCCCGATGGAGTGTGAATACCTGTCGCTGTGTGTTGTGCTCCGCATAGGAAACCGCCGAAAAGCCGTACAAATGCTTCGTATGTGAAGGCTGAATAAACAATCCGGAAGAGCCGTAATGAATAGAGCCGGGAAAGGGGGCCAGCCGGAATTCCCGTAGAGGGACCGTGCTGGTAATCAGCGTAGATTGCCTGGCCTCAAAAGAGTGCAAATACACCTGGTCGATGCCTGACGAAGCATTCATCATCGTTTGCAGCGTGGTGTAAATTTCGGCGACGGCCCGGTAATCATCCGGAATTTTAGCCAGATTGCGCAGGAAATGAGGATCATTATAGACTCCAATGGACGCGCGGTTCAATGCCTGTAAATAGTTATCCAGATTCGTAATTCCCTGAAAAATAAGCCGTTCATTTTCTTGTGTGGCCTGCTCTCGCAAGGATTGCTTGGTAAGAATGAAGGTCATGGTCATCGACAGCAGCAGCGGCAGAGTGACCGCAATTAACAGAAACCAGATCAGACGAGAACGAATGCTATGGAATTTCATGCGGATAGCTCCTTTCACGATTCAAGGCAAGCCGGAGGTCAATATTTTCCCCCTGAATGGTTCACGATCTTGCGTGTTCTCCAGAGCGCTTATTCGACATAATGAACATGTGAACCGCAAATCATATGGTCAAAGCGTCCATGCTGCTTGATGAGGAAGCCGTAAGGAGCGCTTCAGACACCAACAGACAACAAAGGAGGGGATCGGCTTGAACCGCGCCAAATCGTCGCAATGGCTCCAGCAATGGATCTTCGTAGGGCCGTCGACGTTATTTTTCGTTATCATTATTGTAATCCCTTTCATGCTGGGAATGTACTATTCTTTTACTGAGTGGAATGGAGTTGCTAATCAGGCAAAGTGGGTCGGATTGGATAATTTCAGTCACATTTTACTGGATGATGACAAGTTTAGGACAGCGTTCTGGTTTACGGTCCGTTTTACGGTGATTGGAGTAGTGGCTGCGAATATGATTGGTTTTCTGCTGGCGTATTTTTTAACCAAGCCGCTGAAGACCAAAAATGTGCTGAGGACTATTTTTTTCATGCCCAATGTGATTGGAGGGCTGTTGCTGGGATTTATATGGCAGTTTATTTTTGTCAAAGGATTTGCAGCGATTGGAGAGAGTACGGACTTGTCTTTCTTCAATCTGCCCTGGCTGGGAGATGAGATCACGGCTTTCTGGGGGATTGTGATCGTGTTTATCTGGCAAACCGCCGGATATTTGATGGTTATCTACATCTCTTCCCTGACCAATGTACCTCGGGATATGCTGGAGGCAGCCGAAATTGACGGAGCGAGTCGGATGCAAATATTAAGGTCAATTATACTGCCCTTGATCATGCCTGCCGTTACGGTATGTCTTTTCCTGGCGATCTCGTGGTCGTTTAAAATGTTCGATCTCAATTTGTCACTGACCAAAGGGGGGCCCTTCGGTTCCACAGAGTCGGTCGCACTTAATATTTATAACGAGGCGTTTGTGAATAATCGTTATGGGCTGGGAACGGCCAAGGCACTCATATTCTTTATCATTGTTGCGCTTGTTACGAGCCTTCAGGTGCGTTTGACGAAAAGCCGGGAGGTGGAGGCGTAAATGGAAACAAGCAAGCGTTACCGTGCTGGAACATGGGTGACCGAGCTGGTGATGATACTCGTCGCTTTGATCTTCCTCGTTCCGTTTTATTTTTTATTCGTCAATTCGGTCAAAAGCTTTGGTGATCTGCTCACCGATTCGGCAGCCTGGCCGCAAACGTTTGTATGGAGTAACTATGTCAGAGCATGGAGCATTACACGTTTTCCCGAGGCCTTATGGAATTCACTCGTGGTTACGGTGGTCAGTAATCTGTCGCTCGCACTGATCAGCTCGATGGCTGCTTACCGGATGGTCCGGCATCCGACGCGTTATAACCGGGTGTTGTTCACCCTGTTTGTGGCTGCCATGGTCATTCCTTTTCAATCCGTGATGATTCCTTTGGTCAAGGTGGTTAGTACGCTGGATTTAATGAACAGCATCAGTGGTCTGGTTATCTGTTATTTGGGATTCGGAGCGCCGATGTCCATCTTTCTCTTTCACGGGTTTGTTAAAGGCGTACCGGTTGAGGTGGAGGAGGCGGCTACGGTAGACGGCTGTACGCCTTACGGTGTGTTTTTCCGCATTGTATATCCGTTGATGCTGCCGATGATGGTAACGGTTATTATTTTGAATACACTCTGGATCTGGAATGACTATCTGCTGCCTTCTCTTGTGCTGCAAAAGGCGGAGCTGCGAACGATTCCAATTGCGACCTATGCCTTTTTCGGGCAATACACCAAGCAGTGGGATTTGGCATTGCCCGCACTGGTACTAGGCATCTTGCCAGTGATCGTGTTCTTTCTGGCCATGCAAAAATATATTATTCAAGGTATTATGGCAGGCTCAGTCAAGGGATGAGTGTGGGATGAACTGAAAATGTTCATGGTGTGCCACTCCGCAAACGGATGGTACTTACCATCGCTGTTGCCTCCAGATTCCCCTGAATAAACGGATAAAGGTGGGAATCTAGAGACAAAGGCGAGCGCTATCGCTTGTTCAGCACCATTCCGTTTGCTCCGTTTCCATATGAATTTTTCGAGTTCATCTTATTTGAAATTTAAAATAGAAAGGAACATGAATATGAAAACGCATACTTTTAAAAAGAAAGCCCAAACTCTGATTCTGCTTCTCGCTGCTTTTGCACTTGTTCTGGCAGGCTGTAACAGTAGCGGCGGTGAACAAAATGCAGGAAAAGAGGAAGCCAAGGAAAAGACGATTCATATTTTTCAGTTCAAAGTGGAAATTGCAGAGGCACTCAATCGCATGAAGGCGGAATATGAAGCGTCCCATCCGGGAATCAAGCTCGATATTCAGACCGTGGGCGGAGGTAGCGACTATGGGGCTGCCTTGAAGGCGAAGTTTGCCTCCGGGGAGCAACCGGATATTTTTAACGTAGGAGGCTACCGGGAGCTGGATACGTGGCTGGAGTATTTGGAGGACCTGTCTGACCAGCCTTGGGTCGGTGACGTGGTCGATGTCGCCAAGGAGCCCATGAGCAAGGACGGCAAGCTGTACGGTCAGCCGATGAATCTGGAGGGCTACGGCTTTATTTATAACAAGGATTTATTCAAGAAAGCGGGCATTACCGAGACACCCAAAACGCTGTCCGAGCTGGAAGGGGCTGCCCAAAAGCTCCAAGCCGCAGGCATTACCCCTTTTTCTAATGGATACCAGGAGTTTTGGGTGCTGGGGAATCATTTGCTGAACGTGGCATTTGCCAATCAGCCGGACCCGTCAGCTTTTGTGAAGGGACTGAATGATGGAACAGCGAAAATCCCGGGTAACGCTGTATTCGCAGAGTGGATTAAGTTGTTCGATCTGACGCTCAAGTACGGCAATTCCAAGCCGCTGACGACGGATTACAATACTCAGGTCACGAATTTTGCTACGGGCACGGCCGCCATGATGCAGCAAGGGAATTGGACCCAAGTACAAATTGACGGGATTAATCCAAAGCTGAATCTGGGTATTCTGCCTATGCCGATTGGTGAAGACGCCGCAGCCGGAGATAAGCTGTTTGTAGGAGTCGCCAACAACTGGGTAGTTAACAAAAATTCATCTGTCAAAGCTGAGGCGAAGGAGTTTTTAAACTGGATGGTGACATCCGAGCAGGGTAAAAAGTATATCACCAAGGAATTCAAATTCATTCCGGCGTTCAAGAGCATTAAAGGGTCAGAGGCCGATATGGGCCAATTGGGTGCCGAAGTGGTGAAATACAGTCAGGAAAACAAGCTGCTGGGCTGGTTCTTTAGCCGCTATCCTGAAGGAGCGCAGCAGGAATTCGGCAGTCAGATGCAAGCCTATGTGGCGGGTAAATCGGATGCCGGGAAGCTGTTCGAGGATTTCCAGAGCACGTGGGATAATTTGAAGACCAAATAGTTGGAACGAAACCGAGGACTCATCCAATCCATGTTCCGTTGCCTGTCGAAGTTAACTCGACAGGCTTTATTTATTTTAAGCTTTCCGATACAGAACCAGCACTTAACTCCTAATCATTGATTTTATTTCTAAATTTCCGGAAATTTTTGGGTGTTATATGATGATGTTTTTTAAAAGACTGAATGAAGTGATTTACATGGTTGAATCCAACCCTGTGGGCTATTTCAGTTATTGTATAATCTGTTGAAATTAATAACTCACTGCCTTTCTTGATACGGTACTTAATTAAGTAGTCGTAAGGTGTCATATGAATTGTTCTCTTAAAACTACGAGTACATTCCGAAACACTTAGATGCGCTGTATCAGCAATCTCTTGCAGTGTTATATTATTGGGGTAGTTTTGATGGATGAAGCTGAGCATTAATTGAAGTCTTTCTTGTTGCAGCTTTAAGTATTTAGGTGCTTCCTCAGAAGAAAGCGAAATGTTAGAAATTAAGGTGAACCATAATTGTACAGTTTTGATAGAAACCTCATATTCCCATCCCCAGCTTTTTTTTGTATCAAATCTTATTTTCATATCCCAAAGCATTTCCAGTACTTTAGTTTGCCATTCAACATCCCCTTTGATTACTAGCGATAATAAGAGAGAGTTTGTAAAAGGCAGTACATAATTTTTTTCCATCGCACTATCCGCATAAAAGGCCAGCAGCTTCTCAGGAAAATTAAAACTCACGTATTGGCCGTTATGTGTTAGGTGTGTAGTAACATGTAGGACTCCCTTATTAATTAAAATGGCCTGGCCTGCTTCTAATTCATGGTCAATTCCATTAACTTGTATAGTTAGTTTTCCTTTAGTTACTAAAGTAATTTGTAGTTCTTCGTGCCAGTGTAAATCGTTGAAACCTCTACCTTCAGGGATAATTTTTAGAGCGTTAGCAGTGTACATAATGTATGGAAATGAAGCATCCGGATAGAAAATAGTCTCGTGCAATTGTTTAGACATTATAGAAGTCCTTTCCGAGTGATGATATTTCTATATAATTCAATGATATTATTGCACAAAAAAAAGGGTGGTGGTGATATTATTATATTCAATCTTTCATTTATCAAACAGTCTTGTGCACAGACAATGAGGTAAAACATCTTGGAGGCATAATTAAGGTGAAAATAAAGAAATCGAAGTTAGCGTTTCATCCGTATATTTTACTTTTTATCAGCATATTGTCTGTTTCTGTCTCTTCCATCATGATCAAATCTTCGGATACTCCAACCTCAGTGGCTGGAATGTACCGATTGTACATGGCAGTAATCATTATGCTTCCTTTCGTACCCTGGAAAACTGTACGATCCTTGCAATTAGGTAAAAAAGATTGGGGTACCATTTTTGTAGCTGGCCTATTTCTCGGGTTACACTTCTTATGTTGGATGGAATCATTAGTGTATACCTCTGTTGCAAGCTCGATGGTCATTTTAGCATTACAACCTTTGTTTGTAATCATTGGTTCATACTTCATATTCAATGAACGATCAAATATATTAACAATTCTTTGTTTGATAGCTGCCCTTTTCGGTTCAGTAATCATAGCTTGGGGAGACATAGGGATTTCAAGGGAAGCGTTAATAGGTGATGGATTATCTTTATTAGGAACAATCTTAGTTTCAGCATATATGTTGGCAGGGCAAAAGGTCAGTCATAAAATAGAGACAAATTTGTACAGTGTTATTGTGTTCTTTATTGGTGGGAGCGTCATGCTGGTCTATAGTTTGTTAAATAATTATTCAGTGATAGAATATGACTCTGCTGATTGGACATATTTCTTTTTACTTGCAGTAATCCCAACTATTTTTGGACAATATATTTTTAATCAGTTATTAAAGTCTTTAGGCGCAACCACTGTTTCTGTAGGTATTATTGGAGAACCTGTTCTCGCTATAATCCTTGCCTATTTATTTTTGGGTGAAACAACCTCTATATTTCAATTTATTGGAGGGTTTATGACGCTCTTGGGTATGGGAGGATTTTTTTGGACAAAATCTATGAACTATACAGCTGCTAAAAATACAGTAGCTAAGAATTAAATTTGTTATTCATTAGTGTGTGATTTAGAAAAAATATAGTGTATGAGGAGAATTCTAAATGGTAACGATTGATGATTTTTTGAAGCTGGATA
This sequence comes from Paenibacillus sp. LT-B23, assembly GCF_059417685.1. Taxonomy (NCBI): domain Bacteria; kingdom Bacillati; phylum Bacillota; class Bacilli; order Caryophanales; family Paenibacillaceae; genus Paenibacillus; species Paenibacillus sp. LT-B23. The sequence continues at coordinate 178,290 of NZ_JBSQBM010000009.1, forward strand.
TTCGTGTTGGAACAATTGTTAAGGCTGAGTTTTTCGCAAAAGCAAAAATACCAGCTATCAAACTTGAGATTGATTTTGGACAAGAGATCGGAATTAAAACGTCTAGTGCACAAATTACTAAACGATATGTAGCTGAAGAAATAATAGGGAAACAAGTAATTGGGGTGATCAACTTCCCTCCGCGACGTATAGCCGGATTTAATTCAGAGGTATTAGTTCTTGGTGGGCTGCCGGATAAAGGGGACGTGGTTCTCTTAAAACCGGATGTTAAGCTACCTGATGGAACACCGATTGGATGATAGATATAATTCAATTTACCGGACAAACTAACGAACAGATATGTATTACACTGACAGACTGTTCAGACCATATCTGGCCGATAAGATGAGAGCATATAAGGTAATTACTGAAGTTGGTAACGTTCAGAATAACGATAAAGCACGCAATAGAGTCCTCGTATTTCAGGTAGAGATATGGTCCTGAAATACGAGGGCTTTTCTATTAACAGATATATAACTATAAAAGCTGGCTTAAAAGTTACCTATCGTGCCACTGCGCAGACGGATGGTGCTTCCCACCGCCACCGCCCCGCTTGTACAGCACCATTCCGCCTACTCCGTTTTGATGTACATTTTTCGGATTTGGCTTATATGTGATAATGAAGCATAACGATATCCCCGCGGCGTTCTATTTCCTGGAGTTCAAATGTACTTGGTGGTGTTCCTTCAGGAAATAACGGTATTCCTCGTCCGAGTACCTTGGGAATGATCGCAATGATAGCCTCCTCCAGCAGCCCCTCTCGCATGAAGTCCTGAACTAACTGTCCTCCACCCACCAGCCATACTGCACCTTCCGATTGTTCTTGTAGATGCGGAACAAGCTCAGACAGAGCTTTGTCCGTAAACGTAACATGCGGTGCCTGGTGATGCTTCGTTAATGACCGGGTGAGTACATAACATGGCTTGCTTGCATAAGGGAAATCATCTGAAAGCTTCAATACCTCCTCATACGTTAACCTGCCCATCAGCACCGTGCCTACGGTGTCGTAAAAGTCGGCATATCCATTGTCCCCGCCATCTCCTTTGACATCATATAGCCAGTCCACCGAGCCATCCGGCAGCGCTATATACCCGTCCAGACTCATGGCAATATACAGCACGATTTTGTTGCGAGGCTTTGTATTCTTCATCGTTCATCACTCCTTTCTATCTCCTATGTTACAATATATTTATGACATATTATGTCGTAGTTAAATTGCGTACCCGATTGAATTTTTAATAAAAGGAGTCCCTGATGAACGAACGCCGAATTGCTCTTATGAGGATACTGGATTCCCGAAAAAAATATACGGCACGTGAGCTTGCCGAGCGTTTTGACGTTTCCGTCAGGACGATACAAAGAGATCTCGACTATTTGCAACAGACCGGGTTACCCCTTTATACCGAAACTGGCCCTCATGGCGGGTACCGGGCGCTTCCCAATCGACTTCTTCCGCCTCTTCATCTTGCCCGCGACGAGGCCCTCGGTCTTTTTCTCATGCTGCAACTGCTGGAAGACATTCCGGATATTCCTTTTGGATCGGTTCGGGGGCATGTATCCGAGCATTATTATGCCGGGCTTCCACAGGATGTACAGGACAGCATTGATCAATTGAAGGACTATATCTCTTTTCGCATGATGCCTACTCACGCAGAGTCGCCCTACACCTCGCTCATTTTGGAGGCTGCGTTGAATAAGCGCCAGGTGAAGATGCATTACCGCTCCGCTTCCGGGGAAAAGTGGACTGAAGTATATCCGGTTGGGCTATATTTTGATCACGGATATTGGTACATGCCAGCGCATAGCAAAGACCGGATTATTCTGTACCGTTCAGATCGGGTAATCGCAATGACCATGCTGGAACAAACCTTACCCAGCCTTCCCACACTTCGAGAATGGATGGCTTCGGATGATTCTCGTACGGGAGTTCCGTCAAAAATAAGGTTTACCGCGTTTGGTGCCCGGCTGGCGGAATCAGATCCCCTCTTCCAGAATGTCTCCCATCTGGAATGGCAGGGATATATTCCGTTCGAAGAATTTAAATATGTATCCAGACTCCTGCTAAAGTATGGGCCAGAGGCCGAGGTCATATATCCGGAAGAGCTGCGTATGCGAGTCAAGCAACTGCTTCAAGATAGCCTGAATCCTTATCTGAAGGATGCTCAAGCTGATGATGAAGAAAAAAGACTTGATCCTATAGATTGAGTCTCTTTTGTATAGTTAATCACATGAATATTTAAGGTTATTAACTTATGAGTTTCCATTTATTTTTGCGATAAAGTTTTGAAAAGAGCCCGTTTTCGTATATGATGAAGAGTAATAATTCAAAAGGCTGGACGGGAGACAGATATGAATCAACCGCTTTATGGAATATGGCTCGGAGATGTGTTTTTTTGCTTTTCTGGTGAGACGTCAGAACCACGAATTGATGCGTGGAGCAGTGTGGTCCGCAGGCTGACGCTGAAGGGAGACCTTCGGCCGTTTCGGCAGGCTGCGTTGCGTCTTGCTGAGGTGCGGATACCAAACACCGCTCGTGTGGAAGTCGCAGGCAGAGGAGGCAAAAGACGCTCCATGCTGGGGCGCACGCTGGAGGGCCTGGCGCTGGAACCGCGCGAAACGCTGGCCCTGCTGACCCGTATGGACGAGAAGGGCTGTGCCGCGTCGGGCATTACGTTGGGAGAGGAGATGCAATATTGGCAAAAAGCCGCTTATTTTGCGCTGGAACTGATGCAGCGAGGCGAAATTGCGCCATCGCTTACAGAGGCGCGTCCATCGGGACCGCGCCGTCGTGGCCCGGAGGCGGCGGTTGGGGTGTGGATTCCCCGGCTGGGTCTGAAAGAGGACGTTCGCCGCTTTCATGAGCTGGCTTCGGCGATGCCTGCCGTCTGCATGGCGGCTCCCGCCGTCTTCGCGGGCAAGGAGCCGGAAAAACGGGAGGACGCAGCGGGGATCGTGCTCTATTCCTTCCTGTGTGCGGTCATCCATGCGGAAACGACTGCGGTACTGGCAGCCTCAGACCGTGAGCTGAGCAGATATCGCGCAGAGTATCGGCGCGGGAGATCGCCGCTGGCAGAACTGTGGTGGAACAGTCTGCTAACAGGTTCCCGTCCGGTTGCGATACAGGGAACACCCGCCGAGATGGAGGAGCTGGTCCTCCAGGCGGCCTCTCTTGAAGGAAGCGCAATGCCAGTCACGGAACGGAAGGATCAGGAGCCGATCGAAGGGCAGGTTCGTCTGTGTCTTCGTCTGGAGCCTTCACTGGAAGAGAATGTGAAGGAATGGCGTATTACCTTTTGGGCGGAAAGCGATGCCGAGCCGGGGTTGCGACTGCCTGCTTTGGCGCTGTGGGCGCATCCCGAGCGCGATCTGGTGCGTGGAACCATCGTGTATCGCCAAGTGCAGGCACAGCTGCTGCTGCTGCTTGGACAGGCGGCCGAAGCGGTGCCGATACTGCAAGAAGCGTTAAGTCGCCCTTATCCCGAGGGCCTCACGCTGGAGCCAGAGCTGTTTTTTCGCTTCCTGACGGAAGCCGTGCCTGCTCTGCAAAAGAACGGCACCACCGTGCAAATGCCTTCACGCTGGAGCCGGGAGGGCCGCCGCCGCGCAGGCCTGCGGCTCAAAATGCGTTCGGCGGAGCGCGGCGCACCGCCGGAAGGCGTGATTGCCGACACATCGACGGTCGGCATTAACCGTATGATTTCCTTTGATGCCGAGGCTGTGCTGGGCGATACGACCTTGACGGTGGAGGAATTGGAAAGCATCGTTGCGGCCAATTTGCCGTATGTACGTTTGGGAGGCGAATGGATTGAGGTCGATCCGAAGGAAATACGTCAGGTGCTGCGTTTTATCAAGCGCGGCGAAGACGGGGAAATGACCTTGTCCGAGTGGATGCATCTGGCCGCGGAAAATGAAGGTGCAGGCGAGGCCTCATGGAAGGGCCTGTCCATCTTCGGTGCGGAATCCGCCGGGTTGCTGGCCTCTCTGGTTGAGGGCGGCGTGCTTCGTTCTGTGGAGCCGCGCCCTGTACCGAAGACGCTGCATGGCGCATTACGTCCTTATCAGGAGCGCGGCTTCCAATGGCTGGCTGCCATGCGCGGGCTGGGCTTCGGTGTCTGCCTTGCAGACGACATGGGACTTGGTAAAACAATTCAGGTGATTACCTGCCTGCTCGATGGCGGCATCGGGGCCGCGGATCAGCGTCCAGCGCTGATCGTCTGTCCGACCTCGCTGCTTGGTAACTGGCAGCGGGAGTTGAAGCGTTTTTCGCCGGATTTGTCACTTTATATTCATCACGGCAACCAGCGACTTCACGGGGAGGTATTTCAAGAAAGCGTCCGCGAATATGATATCGTCCTCACGACCTACCATTTGGCGGGCCGGGACGGCAGTGATTTATCTGCGGTCTATTGGTCCTCCATCGTGCTGGATGAGGCGCAATATATTAAAAATGCACGGACAAAGCAGGCTCAGAGTGTGATGAAGCTGTCGGCACCGCATCGGATTGCCATGACGGGTACCCCGGTGGAGAATCGGCTGAGTGAGCTGTGGTCCATTTTTCAATTTTTGAATCCGGGTTATCTCGGCACTTCTTCTTCGTTCCGTCAGCGCTACAGTATGGCGGGAGAGGAAAGAGGGGCCGCGCTGCGCGAGCTGTATCGTCTCGTCTCGCCGTTCATGTTGCGTCGACTCAAAAGCGACCCGGATATACGCAAGGATTTGCCGGAGAAGCTGGAACTGAAATCGTATTGTGTGCTGACACCGGAGCAGGCTGGATTGTATCGCGGCGTGGTGGATCAACTCATGGGGACACTGGACGGGCAGATCGGTATCGCCCGCAAGGGGCTTGTCCTGTCTTCGTTGACCAAGCTGAAGCAAATTTGTGACCATCCGGGTCTGATCATTCCGGGCCGCGCTGACACAGGAAAAACCGAAAATTCGGGTAAAATGGAACGGCTGCTGGAGCTGGTGGAAACTATTCGGGAGAATGGAGAATCTGCTCTGATTTTCACCCAATATGTGTCTATGGGAGAGCTGCTGGTAGCACGGCTGGCCCGGATTTTCGGGGAAGAACCGTATTTCCTGCATGGGGGGCTGGCGAAAACCAGACGGGACGAAATCGTCCACAATTTCCAGCAGGGGGAAGGGCCGAATATATTCGTGCTTTCCTTGCGGGCAGGCGGTGTCGGCTTGAATCTGACGCGTGCCAGTCATGTTATTCACTATGACCGCTGGTGGAATCCTGCGGTGGAAAATCAGGCGACGGACCGAGTATTCCGCATTGGTCAAAGCCGCAACGTGCAGGTGCATAAACTGATTTGCCAAGGTACGCTGGAGGAACGGATTGACGAGCTGATCGAGAGCAAAAAGGCGCTTTCCGAGCAGGTTGTCGGCTCTGGTGAGCATTGGCTGACGGAAATGTCTGACGATGAATTGCGCGGTCTGATTGCGCTGCAAAATGATATATGGATTGAGTAAGCACAGAAAGGATGAAGACGATGACAAGGCCGCGTGTGATGCTGCAGGTAACTGACGGTCAATGGGAGGCGGATGTAGAGGGGGACGGAACGGAAAACGGTTCGGCGACTGCTCAGGCTGTCCGCTGGACTGGCTCCGTGCCTGTATTGAACCCGGAACAGCGAACGGCGTGGCTGGAGCAGCTAAAGGCGGAGCCTTGGGACATTTACCGTTTTATGCAGGGGGAAGCCTGCCCCTCGCTGGATGAAGTCGTTCAGGCAGCAGCCGATACGGCTACATCCAGCCTGGAGGACGGCGTTGGTGCCGCCGAAGAAGCCAGGAAGGCTCTCCAGGCCGGGTTGGAAAGCGATCCGCTACTCGGTCTGGAGCTGATCGGCATGACGCGCGAAGCGCTGCTGGAATTCGTATTCAGCGCTTGGGCAGGTGAACTGTCCCATGTGCAGGGGACATCTCCTGCGCTTGAGCCGACCTCGCGGTCAGAGGGCGCACGTAGCGGATCGGCGGCGATCAGCGAATGGATTGCTGAATCTGCCGCCGAAGGAGCACTGCACCGTCCAGGCGCGGGCTTTCATGCCATTGAGATTCGCCTGCCGCAGAAGCTTGCTCCAGTGAATGAAGCGGATATTACGGCATTGCTGCCGGGACTGCCCCGTGCAAAAGAGGCGCTGAAGCTCATACGTGAGCGTGTAGCTGAACGCGCCCGGGCCACAATTCCGCAAAAACGTCATACTCCGTAATAATTAGGGGCTATCCTTTCTTTTTCGCGCCTATTCAGCTTCATCGAACCGGATACAGCTTCGAAGAGTGTCGAAAATTCAGTTACAATAGGGGAACGAAAACTATAGCAAGCCATGCATCAAATGTAATATTGGAGGAGATACCCGCATGAAACAACATATGCAACAGAAACGAACCTCTCAGCACTGGACCAAGGCGCTTATCCCGGGACTGATTCTGCCGGGGCTGTTGTTGGCGGCGTGCCAACAGGGAGGTTCGGGCGGACAGGAAAGCCAGCCGCTGAAATCATCCCCGACGACGCAGGAGAGCGTGCAGCCTGCTACCCAGTCGAATGCGAGCAATAGTAGCACTGAATCGGGTACTGGACAAGCCCCGGCGGGTACAGGAAGCGAACAGGCAGATCCCGTGATGGCGCTGCGAAGCGAGAGTGCGCTGCAAGCCACGGTGGAGGAAGATGGCGGTACGGCCATCGTCACTAACGCGACGTCTGATACAGTCGTGGTGAACAAAAAGCGCAGCTTGCCTGTAGGCTATGCCCCGGATGATCTAGTGGAGCCGAAGGTGCCTTTTTCCTTCGAAGGTCCACATGAGAAGCGGCATATGCGTAAGGAAGCAGCAGAAGCGCTGGAGAAGTTGTTCGACGGTGCGAAGAAGGACGGCATTGAGCTGCGTGCTGTATCGGGATACCGTTCCTATAAGCGTCAGGTTTCTATTTTTAACAACAATGTGAAGACAAAGGGGCAGGAATACGCCTCTAAAGTCAGTGCTGTACCGGGTACAAGCGAGCACCAGACAGGATTGGCGATTGATGTGTCCAGTCCAAGCGTAGGCAATGTGCTGGAACAATCCTTCGGAGCTTCCAAGGAAGGCGAGTGGTTGGAGAAGCATGCGCCAGAATACGGATTTATTATTCGTTATATGAAGGGCAAGGAAGATGTGACCGGCTATGTATACGAGCCTTGGCATATTCGCTATGTAGGAACAGACCTCGCGGAGGATGTAGCCAAGCAGGGAATGACGCTGGAGGAATATTTTGACGAGAAGAATATCAAGCTGTAGTAGCTGAGAACAAAGCCGTAATCCTGGGGATTGCGGCAGCAGCGGCTATTCCTATGGCGGCTCGCGTAGCCGATCTCATTCCGGGGGCTAGGATGAATATGGGGACCTTTGTCGTTACCTGCTCTCTTTAGCAGCCAAGCAAGAGAATGGCTAAATCCTATGCTATAATGTAAAGGATTAACAATAAAGAGCGGTCAAAAGAGGTTTTATTCATTTATGACAAAATTGATGAACGTCATGCAGGCAAAGCATATAACACTTTTTAAATATATAACCATCATGCTGTTTATTTTTGCTGCATTAGTCGGCATGAGATGGGCGTGGTCTGTCGTTTTTCCCGTATCCGACCACCAGCCCCGTGCTGTTGGCGGCGTGCTTGACCTGCGCGGTATTGATCTGGAAAATTCCCCTGTGCTCTATTTGAATGGAGAATGGGAGTTTTATCCTGAAAATTTTGTTACGGGAGACGAGTTTCTGGAGAAGGAACCCGAAGCAAGCCATGTTACCGTACCAGGTGACTGGGGGAGCGCGCTTCAGCAGCATTCAAACAACTCGTACGGGTATGGAACGTATCGTCTTCGCATTTTGATTGATTCGCTTCAGACTCCTGTTTCATTCTGGTTTAAAAAAATTCAGGCGGCATCGGAAATTGAAATTAACGGAAAAAATTTTGCCATTATGGGCAAGCTAGCCGACGCTGCAAATGAATATACACCCAAAAGCATCTCTTTTACCTCTACTTATGACACAGAAGGAGTGACCGAGATTGAACTGGTCATTCGTGCGGCCAATTTCGACAACCCCTATAATGGCGGCATTGTAACTCCGATTCGCTTTGGCACTGCGGCCACTATTGATTTTGTGCGCTGGTACTCGATTGGATTTCAGCTGTTCATTTTTCTTATTCTGCTGCTTCATTGCCTGTATGCTTGCATTCTCTATCTATTCAGCTCAAAAGAAAGGACCTTGTTGATCGCAGCGCTGTTAACGATATCCGTTGGCATTACGATTCTAGTAAGTCACGATAATATACTCTTGTTATGGCTGCCGATTAACTATACATGGGCAATCAAAATTAGACTGATCTCTCTGCTGTGGCAAAATGTGTTTCTGCTTCTGCTATTCAAAAGTTTCAACGCGGCCCCGCTGCGAGAAAAATGGTTCCAAACCTACATTGCAGCGAATGTTGCTCTTACCGGCATTTTCCTGGTCTCACCAGCCAATATTGCTTATGCAATCGTCCATTTCAATGTATTTCATACGATTAATTTCATATCATTCGTCTGGTTTATATACATAGTAGGAACGATGATTTTGCAAAAAAATAAAGATAATGACGTCATTTTCTTGCTGTTCTCCGCAGTAAACATCTTATCCAACTTACTGTGGAGTATTGCTGAGAGCGCAAGAGATGTTACGACCGTCTACTATCCCATCGACATTATTTTTGCTATTACCGGCTTTTCGGCCTATTGGTTTAAAAAGTATTTTCGAAATTCGATAGAAAACATGGAATTGAACAAGCAGCTACAAAAAGCGGATAAAATTAAGGACCAGTTTTTGGCTAATACGTCCCATGAGCTCCGCACGCCGCTGCACGGTATTATGAACATCGCTTATAACGTTGTCACCAAAGAGAAGACCAGGCTTGCGAAAAGCAGCCTTGAGGATATGCAGCTGCTCATTACGATCAGCAGACGGATGTCACAGCTGCTTGGCGATCTTCTCGATGTCGTTCGGCTTCAGGAACGGCGCATTGTTTTGCAGCGGGAGCCCCTCAGCATTCAGTCCATCGCTCCTGGCGTTGTCGCAATGCTGCAATTTATGAAGGAAAGCAAGCCAATCGAACTGCATATGGAGATACCGGAATCGCTGCCTTTGGTACTGGCGGATGAGAAAAGGCTCGTTCAAATTTTGTATAACCTGCTGCATAATGCGCTTAAATATACCGAGGAGGGAAGCATCTCCGTCTCAGCCGAAATTCGGGACAGGCAGGCTGTTATTCATATTGCCGATACGGGGCCCGGCATGGATGAGGCGACCCAGTCGCGTATTTTTCTCCCTTATGAGCAAGGCTCTGATGGAATAAGCGGTGAGCAGGGCATCGGACTGGGCTTAAGCATTTGCAAGCAGCTTGTCGAGCTGCATAATGGCGACTTGACGGTTCGCTCCAAATTGGGAAAGGGCTCCGTTTTCAGCTTTAATCTGCCTTTAGCAGACGCAGCAGATTTTGAACCCAATCAGGTCCCTATTGCTCAGGCACAAACGAAGGGAATAATAGATGAGGTGCCTGCCGGCTTTCTTTTTCCGCACTCCATTGGGGAAATGGAAGCTGCCGCCGCACTGCCGCCGCTGTTAAAGGAGGACAAAGCCTATATAATTGCCGTTGATGATAATCCGGTCAACCTAAATGTTCTTGTCAGTATCCTTTCCACGGAGCCTTATAACATTACTACCGCTCGTTCCGGACGGGAGGCGATAGAATTGCTGGGGACCAGGCAGTGGGATCTGCTCATAGCCGATGTTATGATGCCGCAAATGTCCGGCTATGAATTAACACAGAAGGTTAGAGAGCAGTTTTCCATGTCAGAGCTTCCTGTGCTGCTCCTTACCGCACGCAGCCAGCAATCGGACATTTACACCGGATTTTCAGCAGGGGCAAGCGACTATGTGACGAAGCCCGTAGACGCTTTGGAGTTAAAATATCGGATCAGGGCATTGATAGCCCTAAAGCAATCCATTAAAGAGCGTCTACGTATGGAGGCTGCCTATTTGCAAGCGCAAATCCAGCCCCACTTCCTATTCAACACCCTTAATTCGTTAATGGCGTTAAGCGATATCGATACGGAAAGCATGCGCAAGCTGGGTGAGGCCTTCTCGTCCTTTTTACGAATTAGCTTTGATTATCTCAATACGGGGGAGTTAGTAGAGCTGGCCCATGAACTCGCGCTCGTTGAAGCCTATCTATACATCGAAAAAACGCGGTTCGGGGATCGGCTGTCGATTAAATGGGAGGTGGAGACGGGCATGCGGCTGCTGCTTCCTCCGCTCTCAATTCAGCCGTTGGTCGAAAACGCCGTCAAACACGGTCTTCTCAGCCGAAACGCAGGCGGTACGATTCAGCTGTCCATTACTCGCCGGGAGGGCTTCACCCTTATTGAAGTTAAAGATAACGGCAAGGGAATGGAGCAGGAAAAGGTCAATCAATTGCAAAATGCGGCTCAGAGTGAAAAAGCAGGCATTGGCATCCCTAATACGAATCGGCGATTGCAGCAGCTGTACGGTCAAGGCTTGTCGATCGTGAGCCGTGTTAATGAAGGAACAACCGTGTCGTTTGTTATTCCGGATAGATAGTAACAAGGCTCACGTCCTGGACAGGGATGATACCATGACGTGAGCCTAAATTCTAATTCGAATCCTGATCAAATATATTATTTATTTCCATATTAATCGTAGGATATTTTGTGTTCAGCTTGCTGATACGTTATAACGATAATAAGAAATTGTGCGCGGCAATGTGGCTCTGGCGCAACTGCTGCGCTCGATCATCGTCGGGGTAGCTTTTGTCGTAGGTACATTTTTAATGTAGCTCTGTATAGAGAATTGGTATAGAGAAGGTGTGAAAAGGATCTGCGAAACCGGACATCGGAATTGCAGGTCCTTTTTTTATTTTATGGACCACTATCGTTTCTGCGGGGACTATTCTGCAAAGCTACGGGTGATACTGCATAGCAAAAAGGAATTTGATGCAGTCATAAAAGCCAAATTGAAGAGAAGGGAATTCTGATCACATGAGTACCTCCATCTCCCCAACCAAACCAATTCGTATGGGTGTCATCGGCCTTGGCCTTATCGCTGAATATCACATTAGATCCCTGCAAACCATCTCGGGGGTTTCTATTGTGGCCGTTAGTGATGTGAACCCCAATCGCCTTCAACACATTGGAGAACAATTGCAACTTTCTGCTTCCAAGCAATATCCCCATTATGAAGCCTTAATCCGTGACCCTGAGGTGGATGCAATTCTATCGCTCACACCCAACGATGTGCATTTTGACATCCTTCGTATTGCACTGGAAGAACACAAAGCTGTACTGGCGGAAAAACCGTTGACACTCACGTGGGAGGAAGCGGATCAGTTGAAAAAGCTGTATACAGCGAACCCGGTGCCTTTTCTGGTTCATTACAAGCATCGTTACGGCCCTGCTTTCCAATATGCCAAGCAATTGCTGGATGAACACAAGCTGGGCAACATCTATAACATTCAATTTCGATATCTGATGGATGCATTCTCACCATATCGTCAACATCCGTATACATGGCGGCATAATTTAGCCAAGGCAGGCTCCGGGGTCGTGGGCGATACAGCCTCGCATATTATTGACCTGGCCCGTTTTCTGGTGGGCGAATTTAAAAGCGTCGCGGCGCTGCTACATACGATTACACCCGAGCGGCCTGATCCGGTCACAGGTCTGCCTGTAAAAGTGGATGTGGAAGACTTCGCTGCTTTCCATGGCATCGTAGGCGATAATACCGTCGGCACGTTCATCACCCACAAAAATGCCATTGGCAAACGTCACGATATCGAAGTTGATATCTATGGCGAGCTCGGTGCGCTGCACGCCAGTCTCAACAACCGGGAAAATGTCCGCATTGTGCTGCGAGATTTGGAGCACCCGGATGCCGAATACGAGTCTTGGACGGTCCCTGCAATCTATGATCATACGGCCTATGGAGACTTCGTGAAGCTGGCAAGGGGAGAGTCCGTGGATCATGCCCCATTGTTCGAGGACGGGTACAAAAACCAATGGGTCCTCGAACAAATACTGCAATCCTGGAAAGAGAATGGACGTTTAGTGGAAGTGTAGGGCAAGAATACCAAACTGTGGCCCATAAGATGGAGTCCTGAAAGGAGTGACCCTCTTGCGGATCACAGTTCCGCTCGGTTTGCATCCATTCAAATGAATCCTGCTTCGATCTTTTGAATAATGGTCAGCAGGAAGGCTTCAGCCAAGCTGTTTTTCAAAATAGCCTGTTTGGCTTCCTCCAGCGTAAACCAACGTGCTTGGTCTACCTCTGCACTGAGAGCATCCAGCTTGTCATCGTTCACAATGGATACAAAATTCAGCATCAGCGTATTGGTTCGTTCAAAATACTCGCTGCGCATATATGTATACTCATCCACTTGCAATCCCACTTCTTCCCTAACCTCGCGCACCAATGTCTGCTCGGCGGATTCCCCTTTGTTCACATAACCAGCCAGCAAAATAAAATCCTTGATATTGTACTGCTGTATGAGCAGCACTTTATTTCTCTGCCGATTGATTACAGCGGTGCTAATTGCAGTGCTGAATATCGGGAACCGAAAGACCTGGCATGTATTGCAATAGGGAATAGGGCCTTCGCCTTTACACTCCTTCACCATTAGTTTTGTTCCACATTCATAGCAATACTTCATCTAAGCGCCACCTTATATTCCATTTTTAATTTGTAAATGTTGCTTTTTATTCCATGTTCGTACGGAATACTTATCATCTTAATTCCACCATAACCGTTCTGTCTATGAGCGTTTTCGTTCTTCTGACATCCGTTATTTCTTTTCCTCCTGCACCTTTGCCCGCCTGGACCCGATCAGCCGCCAGCCTGTTAGCAGTGCTGCCACCAGACAGATGGACGCGGAAGTCATAAAGACCACATGCATCCCTGCCAGAAAAATTTCCGGATGACCCGGAACCAATCCGGTGACCCGATAACCGGCCTCTTTACTCATGGTATAAAAGAGGATCGACGTGGCTAAGGTAATCCCTACCACCATACCGACATTACGGACCAGTGAATTGACGCTTCCGGCTGAGCCGAGCTGCGTGCGGGGCACCTTGGACATGATCAGCGAGTTGTTCGGCGATTGGAATAAACCACTGCCGATACCCAGCATAGCGATCCACAGACCCACGAACGGAACGGGACTGCCTGCATGGAGACGAGCCAAGCCAATCTGGGCGACTACCATGACTACCAGTCCGGCAAAGGTGAGCAGTTCAGACCCGATTTTATCTGAAAGCGCACCGCTGAGAGGGGCAACGATAACCATGGAGATTGGAAACAGCATTAGCAGGAACCCGGCATAAAAAGGTGACAGGTTCAGCATATTCTGCGCATAGAAAGGCGAAATGATATTAAAGCAGAAGTTAGCGGCGAATACGAGAAAAGCGCACAGAATACTGAGCGAGAACAACGGATTCTTGAATAAAGCGAGCTGCAACAATGGCTGTGGACGGCGAATTTCCACCCAAAGGAATATCGCAAAAGCAATCACGGCAATTACCAGCAGAGCAACGATGCGGCTGTCTCCATATCCGACCTGCTGTCCCAGCAGCAATCCGGCGAACAAAGCGAGGATAAAAATCGCAAACACCAGACTGCCGGGAACGTCGATCTTGTCTTTCACCTTGATCAGATCCTTTGGAAGCAGCTTCCAGCCGAGAAAAACGGCCACCAGACCAATCGGTACATTGACCCAGAAGATATATTGCCAGCCCAGTGAAGAGACGATAATGCCGCCCAAGCTGGGTCCCGTGATACTGCCGAGGGAGACGAAGGTACCGATTAGGCCGAGCGCTTTGCCCCGTTCAGTCGAAGGGAAGATATCCGTAACGATCCCTTGGCTGTTGGCCATAGTCATGGATGCTCCGAGTGCCTGAATAATTCGGGAGATCAGCAGCATGGGCAATGAATGACTAAGACCGCACAGCAGTGAGCCAAGGATGAACACGATCGTGCCGATCTTGAATATTTTAATTTTGCCGACCATATCTCCAAGCTTGCCAAAAAATAAAATGGCTGTACATATAGCCATCAAATAGGCTGTTGTAACCCATTCAATCTGTGCTACGGGTAAATTTAACGTACGGGATAACACCGGGAGAGCGATATTAACGATGCTTCCATCCAGTGTGGACATAAACGTAAACAGATTCAATACAATCAAAATCATCCAACGTTTCTTCTGAATTTCGGTATTTTCCTGATACGTTGCAGCGGTTGTAGCAGTTGAACTCATGATAAGCACCTCTTTATCGTTGACGATAACTGTTTGGTTGCACGCGCAACTAAATGAATAGTTCTAGTGTATAGTAAATTAGTTGCGCATGCAACCATATTGTTGTAGAATTTGCTTGGGTTCTACCTGCGGATTTGCCATTTTAAGCTACTGGGGTGTAATTAATGAGAAAAAAACCGATTGGAAAGCTGATTTCCCACCTGTATCGTCGAAACCAAAAAATATTGTCCAGGAAAATGGCTCCTTATGGGATCGGCAGCGGCGGCCAGCACAGCTTTTTAAAGCTTATTTTACAGCGTCCGGGCATTACACAGGAACAGTTGACGAATGAACTCAAATTTGACAAAGCAACCACTGCGCGCTCTGTGAAGCAATTGGAGGAATCGGGTTACATTGAGCGAGAAACAGACCCGAATGACCGTCGTTCCTTTCTTTTGTCCCCAACGGTCAAGGCATTAGAATTTTCTCCTGTTTTGCAAGGAATTCTGGATGAGTTCAATGCCGATCTCGTCCAGAATTTATCTGATGAGGAAGAAGACCTGCTTATTGCCCTACTGCAAAAGATTAGTATAGACCCTGGTGAATAAAGGTATACAGTGAGATCATGGGCCGTTCCCCCCGTACGGCTTAAAAATACATCTCCAATAAGATCAAGCCTGTTTCGAACCTTGGAGGGTGTTTGACCAGACCACGCTAAAGCCATTGAATATATTGTTATCATTCATGTTATTTAAGGGTTTTCTAAAAAAATGGTCGGGGGGGATTACATTGGCAATCCGCTACAGTATCATCATTCCAACCTATAATCGAGCCCAGCAGTTGTTGCTCTCACTCGCTTCATTTGAAACACAAACGTATCCGAAGCATTTATTCGAAGTAATTGTAGCTGATGACGGTTCTACGGACGGGACAAAGGAAATGGTCGAAGGGTTCCAAGCATCCTATTCACTTCAGTATGTATTCCATCAGGAACAACGCAGTCGAGCTGCCATTAGAAATTTGGGGCTGCGCCATGCGAAAGGGCTATATATCATCTTCTGCGATGCTGACTTTTTAGTGTTACCTGAATTCATTAGAGTTGTGAGCCGTTATCACCGCAAATATCCCCAAGCCGTGCTTTCAGGCTTCCCTCACTCGTGGGATGATGCTTATACCCATTATTACCCTGACTTTTCCCCAGAGGAAAAAGAACAATGTCGTAATGCACTTACACAATCCAACTTATGGAGTCCGGACTTTGAAGCAGCGAATGAAATTATTCCGTTAATAACACCAGAAGATATCCTTCATCAAACGGATGCATTGTCAAAAGTTATTATCCCCACAAGAGTTCCCCCCAATGTCAAAAAGCAATTTGCCAAAACGGATGTAGCTCCCTGGACGCTACTAGTTACACGTTGTGTATCCATCAGACGCAGCCATTTGGCTCGTATTGGAGGTTTCAATGAACGGTTTGTACTTTATGGACTCGAAGACTGGGACCTTGGCTACAGGCTGCATCGATTGAAAATCCCTTTTTATTGTATCAAAGAGGTAGTCGGATATCACCAGGAACATCCAACCCACCTCAGAGGAAACGTTTTAAATACGGAAAATCTGAAAATCATGTTTGAAACCTACGGATTCAATGACTCCTCGTTAAATCTATTTGCCCTTGTACATCCATCCCTGGATTTGGAGACTTACAAAAATACGCTGCGGGTACTGCGCAGGGGAAGCCGATCCAAGCAAACACGTTCGTCAGCACTGTTGTTGAGGAGAACACTGCGAATGGCAGCCAAGCAGTTCGTTCAACCAAACCATACCCATGCGTATAAAAAATCATTACGATGGATAAAAAAGAATGCAGAGGGCCGCAAAAGTCGAGTCGCTCAGGTTTTACGAGACATGGTGTTAAAGTCTGAAAAGCTGGTGGAGTAGCATTACTGGATGTCAACACGCAAGAACATAATCATTAAAATGGCTGTTCCCAAAAGGAAACAAAGGGGGGAATAGAGCAGACTGTCCCATTTTGCAAAGACTGTTCCCTCCTTTTTTTCTGTACGGTATCGTCTAGATAAATGTTATATTACAGAGCCTTTCGGGTGATGTAAATAGATGTACATAAACGCCCACTTGAAATACCTGCGGATTTGCTCTATAATGCTGTAGCATATAGTGATATTCAAGGCATTGACCAAAGACATGATTTCCTTGAAGGGCCGTTCAGAGAGAAAAGACGAGGCTGAGAGCTTTTCCGGCAACCGCATGTGAAGTTACCCCTTTGTAGCCGTGACGTTGAACATGTAGCTGTGCAATGTGACAGTGACATCAGTAAGCGCCTACCGATTGATCCCCGTTAACGGATACCAATGGAGGGTCACGCATGTCGTGCATGAACATGTTTAATCAACATGAAATGTATGCACAGGAGCGGGCCGAACTAGGGTGGAACCACGAGCTGAACGCACTCGTCCCTTGAGGGAGAGAGGCGTTTTTTTGCGTTCAATTTTGATATATAGCATGCAACCTTACAATTTGAATGGAGGCTTTAATCGTGAGTATTCAAGTAAAATTGCCAGATGGAGCCGTACGCGAGTACGAGCAGGGCGTAACGATCGCCGACGTGGCGGGTTCGATCAGCTCCGGGCTGAAAAAGAACGCAGTCGCAGGTAAAGTGAATGGGAAGGCTGTGGATCTGAACACCGTTTTGGATCAGGACAGCGACCTGGAAATTATTACGCTGGACGGTGCGGACGGTCTGGAAATTTATCGTCACAGCACAGCGCATTTGCTGGCACAAGCCCTCAAACGCATTTATGGCGAGAAAAACGTGAAGCTTGGTATTGGCCCGGTCATTGACAGCGGCTTCTACTATGACATTGATATCGAAAACCCGTTGTCCGTTGACGATTTGGCGAAGATTGAGAAGGAAATGACGAAGATTGCACAGGAAAATCTGCCGATTACACGCCGTGTCGTTAGCCGTGAGGAAGCAACTCGTATTTTCGGAGAGCTGGAAGATCCGTTGAAGCTGGAACTGATTCGCGATTTGCCAGAGGATGCGGAAATCACGATCTACGATCAGGGCGAATTTTTTGACCTTTGTCGCGGGCCGCATTTGCCATCTACAGGCCGCATTAAAGCTTTTAAACTGCTGAGTGTAGCAGGTGCATACTGGAGAGGCGATTCCAACAACAAGATGCTGCAACGTATCTACGGAACTGCATTCCCGAAAAAAGCGCAGCTAGATGAGCATCTGCACTTGCTGGAAGAAGCGAAAAAACGCGATCACCGCAAGCTGGGTAAAGAGCTGGAACTGTTCATGTTCTCCGAGGAAGCACCGGGTATGCCGTTCTACCTGCCTAAAGGTATGGTTGTTCGTACTGCACTGGAAGATTACTCGCGCGAAATTCAACGCCTGCATGGCTATGAGGAAGTACGCACACCGCTGATGATGAACAACCGTCTGTGGGAACAATCGGGACACTATGAGCATTACAAGGAAAACATGTACTTCTCCGAAGTCGATGAAACTACATTTGCTCTGAAACCGATGAACTGCCCGGGACATATGCTTGTGTTTAAAAATGAGCTTCATTCTTACCGCGATCTGCCGATTCGCATATCGGAATTTGGGCAAGTGCATCGCCATGAGCTGTCCGGTGCGTTGAACGGTATGATGCGTGTTCGTACATTCTGTCAGGATGATGCGCATATTTTCGTCACTCCGGGTCAGATTGAGCAAGAGATTACGGACGTAATCAAGCTGATTAACGAAATGTATAGTGTGTTTGGCTTTGATTTTACAGTGGAGCTGTCCACACGTCCGGATGACTTTATGGGCGAGCCAGCGTTGTGGGATCAAGCGGAACAAGCTCTGCAAAACGTGCTGGATCACCTAGGCATCAACTACCGTATTAATGCGGGAGATGGAGCGTTTTACGGTCCGAAAATTGACTTCCACATTCTCGATGCACTCAAACGTAGCTGGCAGTGCGGAACGATCCAATTGGACTTCCAAATGCCTGAGAAATTCGACCTCACTTATGTGGGCGAGGATAACCAGAAGCACCGTCCAGTCGTTATTCACCGTGCCATCTACGGTTCAATTGACCGCTTCATGGGCATCCTGACAGAGCATTTTACAGGTGCATTCCCATTGTGGCTGGCTCCTGTTCATGCAAAGCTGTTGCCGGTATCCGAGAACTATATCGAGACTGCCAATGAGATACAGGAAGCATTGCTGAAAGCGGGCCTGCGCGTCGAAGTGGATACTCGTAATGAGAAGCTTGGTTATAAAATCCGCGAGGCGCAATTGGAGAAGGTTCCATATATGTTCGTTATCGGGGAAAATGAAAAAACATCCGGTACTGTAGCGGTTCGTAAACGGGGCGAAGGCGATCTGGGATCGCTCAGCATTGCGGACATCGTTGAGAAAATCAGCACTGAAATTCGCGAGAAGCAGTAATATTTGATTGAAAAATGAGCGAAAGAGCCATCAGAACCATGATGAACGTGGTTTTGATGGCTCTTTTTTTGTACATTACAGAATGCGTAGGTTTTAGCGAAGCTGAGCCAAGGCGGTTGTCCCCCTGACCGACGAATTGCTCAGGTTGTCAGATAGTAGTGAAGCCCTAGCAGGTCTGCGGCCGGGATACGGCGTGATCTGTAGGCAGAGCGTGCTTCCTCGGAGCTGAAGCCGCAGGCGGTTGCGCAGACGATTCTTCCTGATCCTCGCTGAGCGACAAGATTTCGCCGCGCAGCTTTAGCATTTTCTGATCCAGCTCATAGGTTGCACGCGCAGCCTCGGACAGCCCATTGACGACATGCTCAGGCACTTTCTTATCAAACTTATAGTACAAAATATGCTCCATACTGGCCCAGAAATCCATAGCCAGTGTGCGAAGCTGAATTTCAACCTTGATCCAGCGTGTACCTTCAAACAGAATCAGGGGAACTTCTACAATGACATGAAGGCTCTGATAGCCGTTGGGCTTGGGCTGGTCAATATAGTCCTTGACCTCCAGAATACGGATGTCTTCCCGTGTACGCAGATGATCCATCAGGCGGTAGATATCTTTAACAAAAGCACACACGACCCGCATTCCCGCGATATCATGAATTTCACGCAATATATTGTCCAGAGTGACTTCATACCCTTTGCGCCGAACCTTTTCCACGATGCTGTGAGGCTCTTTGATTCGGGTCTTGATATGCTCAATCGGGCTAAAGCCGTCCAACAGCTTCCATTCCGTCTGAATCAGCTTGATTTTGTTCTTTAATTCCTCCAGAGCCAGCTGATAAAGGACAGGGATTTTTCTCCATTCCTCCAGTTGCTTGGCGTTAACTCCGTTCTGCTCCAGCTGTAGCTGAAATTCCTGTAAGGGCAAAGGGACAGCATTCAAGTGCTTCCAATCCGGTTCATTCACAGGGCATTCTCCTAAATGAGGCTTACGATGTCCTCGATCTATTTCGTAAATATGCATTCCTGTATATATTGTACACTATGTCAAAACCTAGAGGCAAAGGAGAGAGGGGCAAAGAAAGGAGAAATAGGACAAGAATTTTTGTGGTAAAACCGAGTAATCCGATGTATAATTACAAAAATGCTGATTTGGAGCATTTAATTTAAAAAAATAGCACTAATGTAGAGTATCCGTCATTAGATTAAAAATATAAATTACAGAAAATGAGGTTGAGTGAAATGGCAAAAGTAGAAAGTTTTCAATTAGATCACACGATTGTAAAAGCCCCTTATGTAAGAGCAGCCGGAGTAGAGCATGACGAAAAAGGAAGCACAGTTCAAAAGTATGACTTGAGATTTTTACAGCCCAATGAAGATGCAATTCCAACAGCCGCTGTACATACGCTGGAACACTTGTTGGCGACGTATCTGAGAGATGAAATTAAAGGGATTATCGATATTTCTCCGATGGGATGCAGAACCGGGTTCTATTTAATTCTTTGGAACGAACATGAGCCTGAAGAAATTGCAGTCGCTTTGGAAAAAACCTTGAAAAAAATTCTGGAAACCACAGAGGTTCCGGCTGTTACGCCTCTGGAATGCGGGAATTACAAGGACCACTCTCTTTTCTCGGCGCAGGAATATGTGAAAATTGTATTGGAAGCTGGCATTAGCCGAGATCCTTTCGAAAGAGTATTTTAAAATTTATGATTTCGATTGACTTATCTCATCAGACAGCGGTAGTGACAGGCGGCAAGTCAGGTATAGGCAAGGGAATTGTGGAGCTTTTCATGAAAAGCGGGGCTAAAGTGATTTCTGCTGATATTTCCTATGAAGAGCCGTATCGAGTGGTCCATCCGCAGTTGGTTGAAACTCATTTGGACATTTCCAAGACGGACGATATTGAGAGATGGTGCAATGTACTATTCAGTGAAACGGGAGTCCCTGACATATTGGTAAACTGTGCGGGCACTTCCACGATGGACTATGTTATTGATAGTGAGTTAGCAGACTGGGAGAAGGTATTTTCTATTAATTCAACCGGATTATATGTGGCGTCCAAACGTTTTGCCAAAGAAATGGTGAACGCTCATAAGCCGGGACGAATTATTCAAATCGCTTCGCAGGCTGGAAAAAATGGATATCGGGCGATGGGAGGGTATTGCGCCTCCAAGCACGCGGTTCTCGGATTAACCAAGGTTATGGCGATTGAGCTTGCGCCCCAAAATATTTTGGTCAATGCGGTGTGTCCTGGCATTGTAGAAACGCCGATGAAGCATCGGGAACGGATTGAGGGGGGCGTCATTCGTGGAATGACCGCTCAAGAAATATATGAGGAAGATTGTTCTCAGGTACCTCTGGGAAGAACGGCTGAGGTGGAGGATGTCGCCAATGTGGTGCTGTTTTTGGCAAGTCCGCTCTCCGCATATATGACAGGACAAGCGATTAATGTTACAGGCGGAATGACGATGCACTAGCAAGATCTGGGGGGAATTAGAGATGAAGAAATCATTCGTTTTACTATTAGGAATCAGTTTATTATTAGTAGCCGCAGGATGTGGCAATAAAAGCTCTGACAGTAGTGGTGCCAGCTCCACTTCCGGTTCGGAAACACAGAAAATAGTCATCGGTTCCATGGGCTCGGACGCACAGATATGGAAGCATATTGCCCAATCTCAAGCAGCTAAGGATGCCAAGCTGGACATTCAAGTGAAGGAAATTAACGGCGGGATCGAAACGAACAATGCCACCAAGGAAGGCGAAGTAGATGTGAATGCATTCCAGTCGTGGGCGTATCTCGTTACCTACAACAAGGAAAGTAAGGCGGATTTGAAGGCTATTGCCACAACCTATCTGGAGCCGATGGGCATCTACTCACAAAAATTCAAAAGCATTGATGAAGTGACGGACGGGGCTTTGGTGGCTTTGGCAGATAATCCGGCCAATACGGCAAGAGGCTTGAAGCTGTTGGAGGCGTCCGGCTTAATTAAGCTGAAAGCAGATTTTGATGATGCTTTAGGCACGGTCAATGATATCACCAGCAACCCTAAAAACCTGAAATTCGAGCTGATCGACGATAAAACAGGTCCTCGTGTGATTCAGGATGTAGGCTTGGTGCTGATCGGGAACACGATTGCTTTGGAAGGTGGCCTGAATGTACTTAAGGACTCTTTGTTCCACGAAGAGATTAGTCAGGCGACTAAAAATAATATCAATGTCCTGGTTACCTCATCCGATAAGCAAAATGACAAAGGACTTCAAAAGTTGGCAGACCTGTATCATAGCGAGGATACTCAGAAATACATTAAAGATGAATTTGGCGGTACCAAGGTTGAGGTTAAAGAGCCTGTTTCTTATTTGGAAGGAAAGTAATACTCGGAAGTAGTTTGTCGCTAAGATCATAATAAGAGCAATTGAGCGATGTATAGAGGAATGACAGGCTGCTCCCGATTTCCTCTATTTGCCCAATTTATTGATTATAAACCCAAAAACACAATGTACCCAATATGCAAATAAGCGACAAAGGATAGAGCAGCCACTTGCTAACTCTATCTTTAAAAATGATTACCAAACAAACAGTACATATCCACGCGATTATCAATTGCCAGAAACCCAATGAATCAACACCTCCCCATGATAGCATACTTCGACAAAGTGAAATTTATATCCTTCTACTTGTTTTTTCATATGGAGTAAGAACTGCAAGAGTTCCAAAGATTCTGCAAGGATTATATAAAAAAGGCCAGCACATTGGCCGACCTGATCACCTAAGCCCGAAAGCTGTGGTGCTGTTCCTTATTCGATTTTCCATGATACAAATTTACCACAGCAAAAGTCCAGTGGCGGGCCATAAAGCGGTCATTTTCCAGTCAAAAATATTACTAGTCCCATTGACCAATTGTGAAATTGCTTCTCCAACTCCAAAAATCGCCTAATCCAGTCCCAGTAATACTCACTGAACCTAAAGATATAGCGAATGGTACCTCCGTGTATGAATGAGCATAACTATTGGCAAAGCTTCCTGTACCGCCACCATGCGCTTCTGGTATTCTTACTTCAGTATATAAAGTTCCGTATTGCTCTTTGATGGGTATTAAGCGGACTGACCCAACAGTTCCCAAAGTTTGTGATTGGTCAATATTACTAAATTCACCATCATGCCAGTTTCCATTTGCTGAACGATAAAAGAAATCAGCTTTTGACCCAATGGCAGAAGTATGGGATTGGAAAGCATGCGCTACCCTATCAGATAAGGTAATCCAAGGGATGTTGCTCCAGTTAAAATGTGTTCTGTATGAATACTTGTACTCTCTACCATTAGCTGTTTTCCCCATATAATGAATTGAAGAAGTGCCTGAAAAAGTACCGTCGTTAACAGATCCCATTGCAGATGTGCTAAACTTATCACCTTTTATTTTTTTTAAATCAGCTTCTTTGATCTTGTTAATTTCAGCTTCATTTTCTGGTGTAATTATATGTTCCTTACCACTAAGATCAAAATATTTGTGAACCATTTCACTTTGGGTTACTTTAACTTTCACTCCACCCTCAGTAATGAGATAAACTTTCTCTGCCTCAGAGAGTTCTTCACTTTCTTTTTCGGTATAACCCATTTCGCTTAAGATCTCGTCTTGTTGTTTCTCCGTCAAAGATTTTGCATTCTCAATCGGCTCAATACGGCCATCAGAAAATTTTTTAACCGTTAGATTGTTGTCAATTTTCAGTGGAGTATAGTCCATTACCTCCATTTCTGCCGCACTAGCCACGCTAACTGAGCCTTGAGAAAATGCAAGGAGTCCAACTACCACAAGCGAGAGTAACCCTGTCTTCTTTTTCATCTTTTACCTCCAAAGTGGAATAATATTGTAATTCTATTTCCAATAATATCATAGATATAGTATAATGATCAATTATTGGAGGTGTATTCTAATGTCAGTAACAAAAAATAAAATTTCATCATTTATTCTAAAAATTGTATTTATTTCACTAATCATTGGTTTGATTTATTATTATTCAGGATCTCATCCAAGTGAAACCGCTAAATTAGTCGAAGTTAAAGATGATTACTTAGTCATCCAAAGCGATGCCTCTAACGGAGGCGAGATTAAAAAATTATATATCTCTTCAAAATCCGTTATCCCTCCTCTTGTTGTGGGGAAAGAATATTATTTCGTGTCTGACCAAAGGTATTTTCAACGTCCTTATATCCGTTTTGTAGAAGACTAAAACATGAAGGTCCGCTTTGTTGTCCTTTCACCGTAATATAATGGGATGAAATATTCGGATTATTTCAAAAGCGTATTTCTGTTTCCACTCTCTTAAAGTACTTATGGAAATGGTATAAATAGAAAATGACAGATATATAATGATCAACAAGCACCATCATAACCATGTAGCTAGTGGTTTTGATGGTGCTTTTATACTTTTTCAGGGGAAGAATGATTTAGTTTATGCCTATCTAGCCGGGATGCTGCGTGTCCCCTCTGCCATCGGGGATGAGCAGAGCGGGCATACCGGCGGCGTGCCTGCTCCAGCCGAAGCCGTTCGGCGGGCGCCTGTCGTATCGCGCCGCATCCACGCCTTGCAGGCGTCGTCGGTGCATTTCCACACGGGCACGCTGATGCGTGGCTCCTCCCGTGTACTTGCCACCGACGAGGCCGTCCGCGCTGGCCCGCTACCCGGTCCGGGCCTGCTGCTTACGCGGGTCCCAGCGCTAGACACGGTAGCCCCGCTGCTGGTGCGGCTACCATGCCCGGGCGTACTCTTCGGCTGGCCGAAGCTGGTGCGCCGCGTTTCCGGCTTGGAAGCCTCAGGGGGTGTGACCCCGTAGGCTTCCAGCAGAAAACGCGACACGGCGGCAGGCTTGCCATGATTGGAGGCAGGGGAGGTGATGTACAGCAGCTCCTTCGCCCGGGTGACGGCCACGTAGGCGAGGCGTCGCTCTTCCTCCAGCGCCGCGTCGTTATCGACGGCCGCTGCGGGGGCTGCGCCTGCCCGCCGATCCTCTGGCAGCTCGCTGTGCAACGCGGAGCTATGCGGCAGGATGCCTTCGCTGGCGCCGATCCAGTAGACGCAAGGGAACTCCAGTCCCTTGGCCCGGTGGATCGTCATAAGGCGGACAGCATCGCTGTCTTCCTCTCTGCGCAGCGATTCCATCTGACGGTGGCGCTCGGAAAGCTCGTCCGCAAAGCTGACGAACGCCTCCATCGTGTCAAACCGCTTCGCCGCCGTTTCCAGCTCCTCCAGACTTTCCTGCATCGTTTCCTTATAATGAGTCCACGCGCCCGTATCGCCGCTTTCCAAATATTTATCATAGAAGACGCGCCGCATTTCCTGAATGGCGAAAGTCGGCTTCATCGTGGTGAGGCTGCGAATCAGCCGAATACGCTCCTTCACCTGTTCGCGCTGAAAGTCGCGCAGCCGATCCCAGCGACTGAGATGGATTAACGGATATTTTTTAGCCTGCTGCTTTTCCTCGCGCATAATCCATTCCATTCCCGCTTCACGGGAAACATACAGCGGCCCAAGGGTACTCGGAATGGATTCCATCCGCCTTGGGTTCAGCGACAGACGCAGATGATCCATCAAGGGGCGAATCAGGGATTGGTCATAAAATACCGCCCCGGCTCCATACTGAATAAACGGTACATCCCGCATGATTAGTTGCTCAAAAATAGAACGGCTTCCGCTGGCTGTCCGGTGCAAAATTGCGATATCCCGGTAGCGAAGCCGACCTTCCTCCACTTGTCCGAGCAGATGTGTAACAATATGCGCCGCTTCTTCCTCCGGCCCGGATGGTGTGGCAAACTGTGGGGGCAAGCCCTCACGTCCGGCAGCCGACAGGCGCTTGGAGCGTCGATGGACGTTTTTGGCGACAATGTTGGAGCCCAGCCCCAAAATCCGCGCATCGCTGCGGTAATTAATATCAAGGGTAATGACCTTTGCATCCTTATAAACCTTGTCAAACTCCAGAATGGATTCCTGACGCGCCCCGTTAAAGGTGTAGATCGTCTGGTCATCATCACCGACGACCATCAGATTGCGGTGACGGGCAGCCAATCGCTGCACCATTTCATATTGCAGGGCATTCGTATCCTGAAACTCATCGACCATGATGTGGGAAAAACGCCGCTGAAGCGGTTGAAGTACGTCCGGGTCACGCAGCAGAACGGAGGCACGCAGCAGAATATCGTCAAAATCCATTTTATTGCGCTCCTGTTTCCACGCTTCATAAGCGAGCATGGCACGTTTGGCATCCGATTCCTCGCGTACGGTTTCCGGCAGCTCGTCCGCGCTGCGGCCTTCCGCCTTCCAGGCGGAGAGGGCGGACAGCAGGCTTTCAGGCTGGAACGCCTCGCTAAGCCCAAGCTGGCGCAGCATCATTTTCATAACGGTGTGCTGGGCCTGCGTTTCGCCGAATACTTCATCCTGCACGCCGCGATGCCGCAGCATCGCCAAAGCGAACGAGTGGAAGGTACGTGCTTGGACGGCACGTGCGGCAGCCGGGCGCACACCGGGCAATCCTGCGATGCGCAGCTTCATTTCGGCAGCCGCCTTGCTGGTGAAGGTCACGAGCAGAATGGACGATGCAGGAACATCCCGCAGCGCCATCAGGTAGCCCGCACGGGCGGCCAACACGGTGGTTTTGCCGCAGCCTGCCCCGGCTAGTGTCAGTAGGGGACCTTTACCATGACGGACCGCCTGGATTTGCGGGCGGTTCAAGTGAATGCCCGCGTTCTCCAAAGCGCGAAAATAAGCCGAGTCGCGGTCACTGTCAGATACCAGTGTTGTGCTGGTATCCATAGAAGCACGGCGGGCCTGCGGGCTCGACGTTGAATAAGGAACCCCGATAGGTCGGGGGTAAAAAGCAGGATTTGGGTCCATGATCCTGAAACCCCTTTCGATTATAAAATCTTCCATTTTCACAAATGGGGGTAGTTTTTGGTATGATAGAGTTCTAGTCAGCATAAGCTGACCTTGAGAACAAGACAATAGACTGAAATATATGCTGAAACGCATGCGGGTCTGAACAGATTGTTAGAATGTCAGAACGTTGCCGCGGATGCTTGCATCCTTCCAAAAGGCGATATGACCGCATTCCATTATACAGGAGTTCGAGGTTTGCCAACAGAAAAAAACTTGGATATATGCACGGTACGGGGAAATCCGGCTGGATATAGGGAGGAAATCACGATGAAGCTGATTCAACGTATTAAGGAAGGCGCTAATCGCGCTACAGAAAAGGCACAGCATGCTGTCGAGATTAGTAAAATAAACTCACAGATTACGGCGATCCAGCAGGAAATGGATGTTCATTTTTTGCGAATGGGTCAAATTTTTTATGAAGGCTACCGGGCATCCGATATGTCGGTGGCAGAAAAGGAAATGACACAGCTATCTACCGCTTGTGATGAGCTTCAGGATGAAATTGACGAGCTTCGTGGCAGAATTGCAGAGCTGAAAAATGCTCATTTATGCACCTGTGGAGCTGTTGTGCCACTGGATGCGAACTTTTGCCCGAAATGTGGGCGCAAGCTGAATGAGGGACAGGCAGCTTCCAAGCAAGTAGCTGCTGTGCGCGAAGAGGCGCCAACCGGCGTATATTCGTTTGATCTGCGCAAGCACGAAGAGCCAGCCAAGAGTGCTGAGCCTGCTTACAACCATTACGAAGAACATGAGCCGTATGATCGGCATGAACTGGAGCAGGATAAGCTGCATGAAACACACGAACCATCCAGCTTGGAACGCAACTATACGGTGTCCGACTTTACACCGGAAGAAAAGGCGGCCTTCGATGAAGAGTGGGAGCGCCGTCGTCAGGAAGAGCTGGAGCAAGAGCATCGTCGTCTGGAGGAGCTGGAACGTGAACGGGAGCGTCAGGAGGAGCTGGACGAGCGCATTCGGTACTGGAAGGCTAACAACTCTGAGGCAGAAAAGCCGGCAACTCCGGCTGCACAGGTACGAGAGAATGTGAAATGCCAAATTTGTACAGCCGAGCTGCCCAAAGGCTCCAAGTGGTGCCCGCGTTGCGGAGCTGAACAGATTTGACGCAGCCGAACAGGCTGCCGCAGGACATAGACAGAACGCCGGGCAGCATAGGGGGAACAGAACATATGGAGCGTTTGCTGCATCATCTGCGGAATCTGGGATTTACGGAAATGGAAGCCAAGGTTATGGTCGAGCTGTCAAGGCAAAATGCGGCCTCCGGCTATGAAGTCGCCAAGCGTCTGGGTGCATCACGCTCCAACGTATACGCAGCTTTGCAGCGTCTGGCCGGGCAGGGGTATCTCAGGGCGAGTGCGGGAGAACCTGTGCGTTACAGCATGCTGCCATCGGGTGAGCTGACCCGGATGATTGAAGGGCAATTGCAGGAGTCCCTGCGTGCGGTCGAGAAGGAAATGCCGAGAGCAGAGCCGGCCAAGCCGACCTTTTATAACGCGGAAGGCGACCGGAATGTACTGGAAAGCCTGACACGTGAGCTGGAACGGGCGGAGCATGAGATTGTGCTGGATTTGTGGCGTGAGGAAGCTGAACTGCTGCGGACCGAGCTGGAAAAAGCCGAAAAACGGGGTGTGCGCCTGTTATGGTCCTGCGATAACGGAGAAAGTGTGCTTGGGCCATGGCTACCGCGTGCGTCTCATGAGGCCGGACAGGAACCTTCGGGGCGCAAATTTTCTTTTGTCATTGATCGGCGCTGGTGCATGCTGGGCATGCGGGGAGAGAATTGCCCGACACAGGCGCTCATTACCGAGCATCCGGTGATGACAGGACTGCTGCTGAATCATTTTGCCCAGGATCTGATTCTGTATGAGCTGGAGCATGACATGGGCAGCGAGCTGTCGACCCGGTATGGCTGGCGGTATGAGGGCATTATCGGTAAATATATGTCGGCTGGAGAATAAAATAAGAATTATAGAGCAGGAAGTTCCATCAGAGCCCGGCATATAGATGTAATGTATCCGGCCTTATGAGGAACGAATTGATCCGATGTAATCAGGCGGCGATATTGTTCGGGGTTCAGCCCCGAGGATACGCCGTTGGCTTCGAGAAAAGGAATACGTCCTTCAAAGAGGGCAAGTGCTTGTTTGAGGTCTGCTTCGTACAGCCCGGCCACTTCTTCTTGCTGGAGACGATAGGCCTCCAATGGCTGGTTCGACAGCAAACCAAACACCGAGCTGACCTCACGGTCCCAAAAAGATATGCCCTGTGCCGTTCCTTTGCCCTCATGCCGAACGGTCATCAGCGGTGTCAATGAGGCAAAAGGAACGTGAATGCCGAGTTCTTCCTCCAACTCACGCGCTGCCTGAGATACATCTTCACCTGCCGTTAAATGGCCTGCTGCCGTAATATCGTAGTAGCCGGGGAAGGTGTCCTTCGTATCCTGGCGCTGTTGAAAGAGCAAGCGGCGGCCTGTTGAGGTGTCTCGTGCCAGCCAGCAGTGAAAGGTATGGTGCCAGTATCCCTTGGCGTGTGCATCTTGGCGGGAAGCTGTGCCAAGGGGCTTATCTTCATCGTCATAGATGTCCAGAAGCTCGCTAGTCATCGTGGTTCCTCCTCATTTTAAGCAGATGTAAAAAGGTCTATTTTACAGTATAACGTGTTTTTCATCCTGACGATATGAAGGCAGCTATAGAATGTGGAGTGGGGTTTGGGGTATGCTGGGAACGTGGAGATTTACGCCATAAAATAGGTATACGATCGAAAGGAGCGATTTTACATGGAATGTATCGTACATTTTCGGGTCATGCATCCGGAAGAACCCAAGGAGCTGCGCGGACTGATTATGCTGGAAAGCGGTGGCAAGCCGGGTATCGAGCAAATCACAGATATGTTTAAAAATATGGGTTATGATGTCCGTCCGGACAATCCGGAGGAACTGATTTTCAAGCCAGTCGATGTCAGAGCGAACTATACATATATCCGGGTTATTGAGCTGGATACGGGTGAGGAAGTCTATCAGGAAGACCGGGATTTACGTGCTATTCTGGAAACCTTGCTGAATAAGCATTAAGAGTTTAGGAGGGCTACGGATAGGATGAGATAAAGCTGTCCTGTTGTCATTTCATAGGAACGGAGAAAAGAAATATGAGATTGTATATCATTCGGCACGCAGATCCTGATTATCCGAACAATACCATAACTCCGGAAGGGCATTTGGAAGCTCAGGCACTGGCCAAACGGCTGTCCAGTCACGGACTGGACCGTATTTATGCTTCTCCTATGGGGCGTGCGCTGGATACGATGCGATACACCTCGGATTCTCTCGGGATGACTCATGAAGTGGAGCACTGGACGCAGGAGCTGGGCTTGAAGCTGGAGGAAACTCCCTACGGCCGTCTCTCTCATTGGGATTTACCCGGTGAAGTGATCCGCTCTGAGGTACCTCTGCCGACTCATGACTCCTGGAAGGAGATTTCCTATTATCAGGGAACGCAAAGCCCCGAAACCTTCGAGCAGCTAAAGCTGCATTCCGATGAATTCTTGAAGCGCCAAGGCTTTGAGCGGGTTGGGGGTAAATATCGGATTCTGAAGCATACCGAAGACCGGGTGGCCGTATTTTGCCATGGTGGCTTCGGACTGACCTGGCTTGCCCATCTGTTGGAGCTGCCACTGGCCCTGGTCTGGTCCGGTTTCTGGATGCCGCCTAGCTCCGTAACCACGATCTTGTTTGATGAGCGTTCCAAGGAGTGGGCGACTCCCCGTTGCATTGGCTTCGGTGACGTCTCCCATCTATACGCAGAGGGCTTACCCGTCAGACCCCGCGGCATCATCACCAATTTTAGCTGATCAAGCCTTCAATACTATAGTTAAAGCGGCTTAGACGTTGCATCGTCTAAGCCGCTTTTTGTAGTTATATGAGTGGTTCCTGACCGACGTTTCCCGGCTGAAACCAGTTAGCGTGCTTCTACGTACCCTTCCAGCTTGGAAGTGCAATGTGCACAACGAGTAGCAGCTACAGGAATTTCCGACAGGCAGTGCGGGCATTCCTTGATCGTTTTTTCCTGAGGAGGTTTTTCTTCCTCTTTACGCTTCAGCATGTTGATCCCTTTGACCAGCAGGAACACGCAGAAGGCCACGATCATAAAGTCAAGCAGGACGTTAATAAACTGACCGTAAGCAAGAACGGCGATCCCTGCATCTCTGGCTTGTGCCAGAGTCATGCGTGTACCGTCAGCATTCAAAGGCTCGGCAGTTCTTAAAGCAACATATAGGTCTGGAAAATTCATGCCGCCCAGAAGCTTACCAATCGGAGGCATAATAATATCGTTTACCACAGAAGTGACAATCTTGCCAAAAGCTCCACCGATGATAACACCGACCGCGAGATCAATCACGTTCCCCCGTACAGCGAATTCCTTAAACTCCTTAATAAAACCTTTTCCGTTCATATGAGTGCTCACCTTCTTTACATAAAATCATTTATCTATAATACATGCTATGTCAATTGAGGGCAATTCCAGATTTTTTTTAATTGCACATTGTCACAAATCCACAGGTTCATTTGTCTTCTAAGTGTAAACCAATGATGGAGGCGATGTATCGTGAGTTTAAGATTGAATTACAGAGCAGTGAGTCCAAGTACATTTAAGGCTATGATGGAGATGGAAAAATATATTTCCGGACGTTTTACAGACAAGGTGCTGTACGAGCTGCTGAAAATCAGAGTATCTCAGATCAATGGGTGTTCTTATTGTTTGGACATGCATGCCAAGGATCTATTGAAACTAGGGGATTATGGGGATCACATTTTGCAGTTGGCCCTATGGCGGGAAGTTCCTTTGTTCACGGAAAAAGAACGTGCTATGCTTGAATTAGCTGAAGCGGTTGCCCGTATTTCTGAACAAGGGGTGCCTACAGATTTGTATAATCGGGTCAGAGAACATTTTACCGAGGAAGAATATGTGGATTTAATTATGGCGGTTAACGTCATTAATGGTTGGAACCGGATTGCCATTGCGACGGGGATGTATCCGGGCAGTCTTTAATCGAACAGGAGGCCATACTTTGACTGGCAAAGAATACGGAATTGGACAAGAATCGGCAGCGTTAAGTCTGGAGGATCTATATCAAAGATATCGTAAATATTCTTTTGCCATTGCTTATCGAATGCTTGGGACGGTGACGGATGCTGAGGATGTAGTTCAAGACTGCTTTGTCGAGTTGAAGAAAAAGCCCCTGGATGACTTACAGAATCCCAAAGCCTATGTAGCCAAAATGACGATGAATCGATGTTTGAATCTTCTGAACTCTGCCCGTAAGCAAAGGGAGACGTATGTTGGACAGTGGCTGCCGGAGCCGCTTGGTGAGAGCGCAGATCTTCCAGCGGATTGGTTGGAGCGTAAAGATATGATATCTTACGCTTTTCTGGTTCTGCTGGAGCAGCTCAAGCCGATGGAACGGGCTGTTTTTGTGCTCCGGGAAGCTTTTCAATATGACTATAAAGAGATTGCGGAATTACTGGGAAAGACAGAGAGTAACTGCCGTCAACTGTTCAGTCGCTCCCGACGTATTCTCGCTTCCGAGGAATCTGCCTATGCCGATTACGTTAGCAGCAGTACGATGAACCCTTCCAGAATAAAGGTACTGGAACGTTTTACAGCCGCCTTTCTCGCCTACGATGTTAGCGCTATGCTAGAACTGCTGGCTGAGCAACCCGTATTTGTGGCTGATGGCGGAGGCAATGTGCATACGGTGATGAGACCCATGGTCGTGCGCAAGGGCGTTCTTGCCCTGCTAACCTCTCGCCGGGTATTAACCGTACTACGGGAGAGAGAACTGGTCCGCACCGTCATCAACGGGGAGGTACAGCTCGCATTTCTGAAGGAAGGCAAAGTGAGAGAGGTCCTATGCTTCAGTCTGTCACCAGACGAGGAGCATATTCAGAATTTTTACTTAATGATTAACCCCGACAAGCTGGGGCATATTCATGTATGAGCCGAACAAAGCCGACAAGCTACAAAAAACCTTGATTCCTTCTCAGGATCAAGGTTTTTTGCTGTTAAATCTAAATAATGGGAAGCACTATCCGTCTCTTCTCACAACTGCCGGGCTTGATGGAGGGCCAGATCGCCCACCCAGGGAAGCTTAAGCCACTTGCCTTGTCCAGCATGAATGATCAGGACGATCCATAAGGCGATGCCTGCCAGCGTCAGCAGGGAAGCGAGTAGAGGGCCGAGTAGCGGTATGAGTCCTGCAAGCACATGCCCGATCATGAGGGCTACGAACAGAAAAATAGATTGCAGCGCGTGAAACAGGACGAATCTGCTTTTCTTTTCCAGCAACACAAAGGCCAGTGCACCGATGAAGGCAAACAGGTAGCACAGGACAGCCGCTATATTTTCATCCATTCCTGTGGAAGACTTATAGACTGACATGTAAGGCGAATCCTCCTTTATAAGTTTTTCATGCGTAAGCTCCGTACTATACAGGGTATGAGGACAGGAATTAAGGTTATGCCAACCTCGGCAAGAAAAGTTCAAGCTAAGCCATGTGTATATAAATAGGAGGGACCGCCAGCAACATGCTAACGGTGTATTCGGCTTTGTTGCTATACCTGGTTCAACGGACGCAATGATTCCTCAACCAAAAAGAAGCATCCAGACTAGGCCGTCTGCGATGCTTCTTGGCTTCCCGTTTCATGCGGAAACGGTCTTTCTCCTTACGAAACGTCTGTCTGCCAAATAAACGACGAACAGAGACAACAAGCCGACGCCGATCGGTATGCCGAACGCTTCGTACGAAAATGGCGCTCCTTCAAGTTTAAGCTGGCTTGTGGCCCGGTACTCGAGCCGCTTGGCTGCGAATTTCGCCGTCCCGATATCTTCCTGCTTCGCCAAATCTTCAAACGCAGGCTCCATCGCGAACCGCTCCGGCGCATCGCTGTGCAGATAAAGCTGCTCAGCCTTTCCGCCGTTCTCATTCCAGCTTCGGATATCGCCCTCAGCGCGCGTCTTAACGTCCGGCCCCACAAAAATCATTTTGTCGAGCTTCGGAGCATCCGCTATTAGGTATCGGGCGATCAGATTCAGCCCGTGCCGGGTAACGATCGGCTCGCTTTTGCTTGATATCGTCAATGTTGTCGTCGTGCCGGAAGCCCCGTACGTGTCAAAAGCCGAGGATAACATCAGCTCGTCGGCCCCGTTATACAGCAGGACCCCGTTCTTTTTCTTGCTCCATTGAAATGCGTTGTTTAAAACATAGACGATATCACTCAATCCGGCCGTGAAAGGCTCCATTTGCGGATGCTGAACAAAATCGTAGGAAGGATAGTTCATTTCCTTTGCCACTTTCTTCGCTGTCGGCTCTCCCAATTGCCTGGATATGACGTACAGTGTGGCATCGATCCCCGAAGTCAAGCCGGCCGAGGAGACCATATTGCCGTCAGGCACGTAACGTTGATCCCTTTTCCAAGTAATCTCGGTGTACTTCTTTTCCAATCTGCCGATATCTCCCCAATGCGTTGCCGCAGATTTACCGTTCAGCAGGCCGGTATCTGCCAAATTTTCCGCCCCATTGCAGATGGACAACAAGGTTGTTTCCTTGCCGGAGTGCTTCTTTATCCATTCGCGGACAGGTCTGTATTTCGCATCATCCAAAATCGGCATGAAAGGGATCACGATTATATCCGGACCTTTGCCCGTCAATTTGTCCAATTCGTCGAAAGTGTAATGCGGTGCGACATCAAGGCCACCCGTCAACGATTTGATGTTTTTGTCGGGAGCTGCCGCAAACACATTGTACGAGCCCGTCATGGAGAACATTTCGTATGGTACCAGGAAATCGAACACCTCGGTCACTTCATTCGCCAAAATAACGGCCACTGTCGGCTTTTTCGAATCATAGGCAGGAGCTTGTATGCTTTGTAAAGAAGCAGGAACCGGCTTATCGTAAACCGACATAGCCTCCTGCATAGTGTTCATGAAACCGATCGCTCCCGTTCCTCCCACAACCAGAACAAAAACGCACACATACACGATGAAACGCCATACTTTTTTCAATTACCTTTTCTCCCTTTTGATTTTTATAATTGATTATTAATCATTGCTACTTTCCTAATTCAATGATAAAGGGGAGAAGGCAAGTTAATAAACCGCCCTAAGACTATATTTTTCCCCGACTAAGGTCCAGTAAAGGACTTTTTTCTCGAACAGCAGCCGAATACTTCTTTTATAATCACAACTGACAGACCCTTTTCTGTGTATGACTCGATCAGGCTATTGGCATCCACGTTTTGCTAGAGGTACCCCAAATACGAAAAAAGACCGAACGAATAGGTTTCGCTCAGCCATTTTTAACGTTATCAACAATTTTTACACAGGTTGTACGCAATTTATCCACTATTTCATAATCTTATCCACAAAACAAACAGTTGTTATACACAATTTGTGCACAAGTTGTAGACAACATAGAATATACCCACGCTTTATGCACAAATTGTGCACAATATATCAACAAGATATACTTATCTGTGGATATTTTATTTAGATACTTTCTTTCCTGTGTTAACGATCTCCGCGTTGTAAACGACGGCGTGGATGTGTAATTTTACCCTTTTTATTCTCGTCATCCTCTTTGGGGACAAGTCGTTCGTCGGTACGTCCGTCATGATGATTGTCAAAGGCGTATTCGGTCATTTTCCACTCGGAATCGCCTAAAACAACATCAGAGGGAAAATGCTGTCCCCGATGTAAATGCTGCTCATGTCCGTCCTCATCGACATAAATACCGTCTACTTCTACCTTCTCACCCGTTAGCGGGAGCAAATCCTTTCCTTTGCGTTCCATTGGTATCCCCTCCGTCTGGCTTATTCTTCGTTAATTTGTCCGTATGGAAGGGGTTTTATCCACAAGCTGGTGCAAAATATCCTCGGCAATCCGGTCTGCCGGATGAGGTTTGCGCAGTTGCTCAATCGACTGTTTCATTCCTAGAGCGAGAGAGGGGTTGGAGATCAGGTCGACGCAAAGTTGAATCAGCTCTTGCGTATTACGGGCAATGCGAGCAGCTCCTTTTTGCTCCAGATACAGGGCGTTATTCAGCTCCTGACCGGGTACAGGCTTGAACACAAGGATGGGTAATCCAGAGGCGATGCTTTCCGAGAGTGTGATGCCGCCGGGCTTGGTAATGACCATATCGCTTGCACGCATGAGTGCGGGAACATAGTCGATGAATCCAAAGATGCGGATACCGGGATGATCTGCATACAGCGCATCCAACTCGGCTTTAAGTTGCGGATTACGTCCGCAGACGATCAGTAGCCGCAGCTGCGGGAGACGGCTCAATTGCCGACAAAGGTCCAATATGCCGGACATCACGCCATAGGCACCTGCCATAATGAGCAGTGTTGTAGTTCCCGGATCTAACGGAGGAATTGGATAATCCTCAGCAACATCAGCATTAGCATCAGTATCTTCGGCAAGCCTTTTATAAAACGAGGCATGAATCGGGATGCCTGTGGCGACAATCCGTTCGGGAGAGATTCCCCGCTGTGCGGCTTCCTGCTGTATATCCTCGGTTGCCACATAGTAGCGATCGATATCGGGATGCAGCCAGCGCCCGTGCAGATCAAAGTCTGTAACCACGTTCACAATGGGCAGCTTCATCCCCAATTTGCGGCGTAACGCCGGGAGAGCGAGCTGCGGAAACGTATGTATGACAAGGTCAGGATTTTCCTTTTCCAGAGTGAGCGCAAGCTGGCGCATCCCGAAGGAATGCAGCATACTGCCAAAGGCCGATTTTGCCTGCATTCCACGGGTTATGTTATATACCCAACCGTAAAGCCCAGGAATGGTTTTGAAGCTTTGCATATAGACAAATTTGGTTAAATTGTTCAACCAGGGATGGGATTCAGCCATCAGGTCGAGTAACTGAACCTCGCAGCGTCCGAGCCTCCGCAAACTGTCCATAATCGCCCGGGCGGCCTGCACATGGCCTTCTCCGTAGCTGGCATACAATATTAAAATTTTTGGTGCTGCGGCTTCCATTATGTCTAGCCCCCTATTATTCAATAAGCACATGTAGCTCATTTCAGGAACATTCCCATCCATTCTCCTTGTATGTTTATTTATTTTACCCCAAACACATACACTCCAAAAGCCGATAAATAGAGTATACTGTCCTGCACCAGTCAAAAGGGACATCCAGATATGACGTGTAACGTAAAATTTGGGTAAAATATATGTAAAATTGCTGGAAAGCTGAAAGCTGTACCTGAATATGTTATAATGGGGAAGTGATTCAGCCAATAGAAGTTCGGTTAATAATAGTGTCAGGTACATGCCTTGCATAAGGCATTCCCGACCTAAGCTGCATTAAGACATACTACTTCACTGCATAAGGACATCAATACTTTTCGGCATTCTCTTCAACGGAGCACTTATTTTCAACGTTTTGGGAGGGAGTAACATGGCAACGAAAGGTCACAATGAAGTTAAGGAAAGTCTGCGGGAAATGACTCGAATTTTCCGGCCTAAGGATCCCAAAAAATTTGTAAAGGAATATGTGCGAAAATACCGGATTACAGGAGGGTATGAGGAAGAGTTGACCATGGTGGTGGAAAACGAACTCGGTCGCATAAATTCTTCAGTATCTTAAAGGGTTCGATGACCCGCAAAACATAGGAATACGACTTTTATAAACCGTCTATCCACAGAGGAGACGGTTTTTTTGTGTCCGCCCTGCATACAATGGGATAGGTTTAGTGAATTTGTATGCCAAAAGGAGGCGGATTCCAATGGAGGAGATAGCCATACGGACACCGGAGGAAATCGGCTATATGAGGGAGGCCGGACGTATTTTGGCAGATTGCCATCGTGCGTTGGAGAGCCGTATCCTTCCGGGAATGACCACGCTTGAAATTGATGCGTGGGTAGAGCAATTTTTGAGCAAGCGCGGAGCCACGCCTGAGCAAAAAGGCTATAAGGGCTTTCCTTATGCCACCTGCGCTTCGGTCAACGAGGTGGTATGTCACGGCTTTCCCTCGGAGCGGGTACTTCATGACGGGGACATTGTGACCATCGACATTGTCGTCAATAAGGACGGCTGGCTGGCCGACCGGGGCTGGACCTATGCAGTAGGTAACGTCAGTCGCCCGGTAGCGAGGCTGCTACGGCAAACGCATAAGGCACTGGTGCGCGGAATCGAAGTCGCCCGTCCGGGCAGGACACTGGGGGACATTGGGCACGCGGTGGAAAAAGCGACAGGATGGCGGCGGTACGGCATCGTGAAGCCCTTGATCGGGCACGGTATTGGTCGTCAGATGCACGAGCCGCCGGATGTTTTGCACTATGGCCGTGCCGGAACGGGGTTGCCGCTGCGCGAAGGGATGGTGATTACCATCGAGCCAGTATTTACCCTCGGAACGGAGGGGGCTGTATTGTGGGAGGATGATGGCTGGACCATCACCTCGGCAGACGGCAGTTGGGGCGCACAATATGAGCACACGATTGCGATCACGAAGAACGGCCCGTACATTTTGACCGCATAAAGATCGGTACAGCCATAGGGAGTCCAATCTGCCTGGCATGGGCAAGGGGCTCTCTTGGCGGGCTTTTTATTCAGGATGACACGTTCATCGTATTCAGAGAGATTTTCCGGTAAAGCCACAGATAGATACCTAATTCGACGGGTGAGGA
Source organism: Paenibacillus sp. LT-B23 (assembly GCF_059417685.1). Classification (NCBI taxonomy): domain Bacteria; kingdom Bacillati; phylum Bacillota; class Bacilli; order Caryophanales; family Paenibacillaceae; genus Paenibacillus; species Paenibacillus sp. LT-B23. The sequence continues at coordinate 216,739 of NZ_JBSQBM010000009.1, forward strand.
AACAGCCATAACGATTCCTGCCACCTGCCCGTCCAGCCCTGGAAAAAAGGAGATGCATAAAATGAGCGCGAGAATCGCAAAGGAAACGGAGAACAGCCTGCCGATGAAAATAGGTTTGGTATTGCCGATCAATATCGACCGTCCGATGAAATATTCTACCCATGGATAAAATGCAACATAGATTGAAAGTATGCGAAGCAATCCTCTCGTTTCCACCAGTAGTTCCCCTTCCAGTCCTAATACATTCCGCAAAATAGGGTCACCTGCAAATTCAAAGGACAACAGCAGCAATAATAACGGCGACAGTACGGACAGAACGCTCAAAAATATCAGCACCTCCCGACGCCTGCTCGTATAGAATTGAATGACGATCTGATGCAGGGAACTGCAAAACCAGACGAACAGATTCAGGATTTGCAGAGCCACGGAGAAGGAGGCTACGGCCAATAATGGATCGGTTGTATTGTTCAGCGCAGCCTGTATGGACGGGTTCAGAACAACCAGCACCAGCGCCGAATACAGCAAGGGGAGATAAAAAGGAAGCAGATGGCTTGCACGGTGGATGGTTTGCTCACCGTTGTCGGGCGGCAGCTTTTTTTTCAAAACGCGGCCTTCCAAAAAGGTAACGACCAGTTCAATGAAGATGCCTGCAATAAAGATGGCAGCACCAATTCGTCCGTCATTCGTCCAGCCTGCACGAATTAGGAACCAGGATGCGATTAGCATCGCGACAATACGAATGGACGAGCTGAACGTCATCCAGGCCGTCCGGTGCTTGTTAATAATAAGCCCCTGATAGATGTTGCGAACGGCTACTAATATGTATAGTAAAGTAAGCACCTGAAACACACTCTTGGTGGGTTCGATCAAGGCAGGAGATACGCCGAATACATATTCAAAGACCAGGTTTCCAGCGGGTGTAAGACCAATGCTCCAGCCGATGACCAGTACAGCTGCCGCTACACATGCACATAAAATACCGATGGAACGAACGGATTTGCGGTCATATCCGAATTTCGTGGTCATCTGTCGTACGGCTGTTAGCGGGGTTTCCAGCAGCAGGCACAGGCTGACTGCCACCGCATAGCTACTCAATGTGAACGAAGGATGCTCCGAGCGTGCGAGCACGGCATTGACGATGACATGAGTCAGCGCCGCAATCAATGATGAGATGCCAAGCGGAACGTAGAATGAAATGATTTTATTCAAGTCCAATCCTCCAGTAATGAATGATGAGTAAAGGGATTGCCGTTGCATTGAGCTTCTATAAACAATGGTAATTCTTATTATAGATCAAGACTGGGCTCGTCGGTATAATAGAAAGCATAATATTGGAAATGGAAGTGGGGCCAACATGATGATCAGAGAAGCGACGATATCAGATGCGGCAGGCATCGCCAAGGTGCATGTGGATTGCTGGAGAACCACCTACAAAAATATCATACCCGCCGAGGTTCTGGAGCAGCTTTCCTACGAGCAAAGAACAGAGCTGTGGAAATCAAATATATCCAGTGAAGACGATCATCAGGTGTATGTGATTGAAAATGATAAGGGGGAAATCAGCGGATTTGTGAGTGGAGGGCCGGAAAAGTCAGGTGAATATCCCCCGTATGAGGGAGAGGTAACTGCTATTTATGTGTTAAAAGAATACCATAGTTTAGGATTGGGAAAGCAATTATTCATGCGTCTTCTTCAACATTTAAGCAGTATGAACATTCACTCTGCCATCGTGTGGGTGTTAGCAGATAATCCAGCTCGCTATTTTTATGAGCAACTGGGAGCCAAGCTTATAGTGGAGCAGCATCTTATAAAAATGGGTGACAAGAACCTGAACATGGTAGCTTACGGGTGGGAACATAAATAGCGGACTGTACAAATGGAAAGGAGTCTTTCTCTACATGTAAAGTGGAGGAAGACTCCTTTGATGTTAGCTGGAGGCGACAGGAATACAGTGAGTAATCTTATTGTAGCGGATAATGATTACTCGGATAAAATCCGTTTCTGCCCTTCCAAGGCACGAATAGGTGCGATGTTTTGCGTGAATTCTAGCGTTCCGAGATAGCGGTCTTCTGCATCACGGATGGCAAAATAGCGGATATAGACAAATTTGTCCTTGATCGGAATCCAAAAATCTTCAGCATCCTTGCGGCCAGCCTTAAAATCTTCCAGCAGCTTCTCAACGACATGCATGCTTTGCGGCGGATGGCAATTCTGCACGGTACGTCCAATGACGGCCTTCGTACGGGCGAAGACCCGTTCTTTACCATGGGAGAAATAACGAACGACATCGTGCTCGTCTATAAATGTCAGATCGACGGGTAGATGATTTAACAGCAGTTCCAATTGTTGCACAGACACAATCCCCGTCTCGAATCGCACAAAGCCTTGGGGAGTTTCTGATGTTCCTTCCTGTTGCTCATCCATTTCCACAGGCTCCTCTGCCCGTTCAGGTATCCATTCCCGCTCGGGAGCGGTCAGGCAGAATCCGATTTCTGCACTTTCACGGGCTATTTTGAGCCACTCATCCTCTGTCAGCTTACCCAGCGCCATCGGCAGCAAAATATTTTCTTCCTTGAATATCATTTCGTTCACTTCGGTCATGATATGGGTGAGCGTCTGCCCAATGAGTTCTTTGTTCCCATTATATTGGGTGAGCAGTTTCTTCGCTTCCTTGATGGCGTTACGAATACTATCGTCTACACCCCACATTACCTTGGTTGGGCCGAAAATTCCATAGCGTTCTAAATAAGGAAAGACCAAATTTTCTTTACGGCTATAGTGCTTATCAAGATCCAGCAGCAGACTTAAATCCTCCAGCAGCTTGTAAATGATTTTGGGGCTGTCATCCTTTTGAAATTGATCTGCGTGCAGTGCGAGCTGGAAGTTGACCAGCCGTTCAATCTCCCGATTTTCCAGCTTGAAGGTATGAACGGGATGTCCCGGCTGCTCCTCCGGTCCGGAAGGACGGTGAATATCCTCAATCGAGCCCTTGAATATCGACGTGTGAACGGAACAGAGACGCTGCACCTCCGACACGGGGATTCCTTCCTCGGTCATCAGGGCATGCTCCATGGCCGAAATTTCTGCCACACTTACCCCGCCAACTGCCACTGCGAAGCGCGCTTTGACTTCATCCACGCTTTTCCCGTCATGTAGTTCCTTCATAATTTCCTTTAATATTTGCTGGCGTTCTGTGAGTTCCTTTGCTGTGTGTTCGCGGTTATTGATCAGCTCGCTCATGATGGTTCGCTCCTTTATGTTTGAATGCGTTTATCGCCTTGAATGAGAATGTTTATCAGTTACAGGGTAGCATAGGTATTCGCGGACTTTTGTGATTGTACGCACAATTTGGCGGAGTGGACTGTACAAGCGATAACGGGGCCTTTGGGCCAACGTATTTGGAGAAATGTACGGTCACAGTGTTGACAGGTGTGATTCTTAGTTTATATACTGTGTATAAAGATATATACAGTAATAACACTTTATGCTGTGACGGCACCTCAGAAGTCATGTGAGACTGAGACGTCGTTACGGACAGTGCAGAAGGGACCTGGATAAGAAAATGACAAACATGAAGCAGGCATGGATGATCACCCGTCAGGATTTTCGCAATAATCCTTATGTAATGCTGTGGACGTTACTGTTTATTACGTACCTGGGGTTTACCATAAGCTTTGTTGTAAGTATGCAATTGGGCGAGAGTGGAGCCTTGAATCCGGCAGCCGATTTTGTCATGCTGGTGCTGATTCCGTTTCTCGGATTCATTTATAACCGACGTACATTCAAATATTTACAGGAAGATTCCTATACGCACATGCTGGCTTTTCTCCGCATATTGCCCATACCGGTGAGTGCGGTGATTATGAGCCGAATTCAACAGGCGGTTTTGGCGTTTATCGTGAATAGCGTGCTATTTTTTATCCTTTTGTTTACGTTGTCAGGTACGCTTCGGGTATATGCTGGCACAGGCTTTTTTGTATCGTTTGCGCTCACCTGGGTCGGTTACGGGATGCTGATTCAGGCCATTTATATTCATTTGGAGTTTCTTAAAAAAGGGAAAGCCTATTTCTGGCTATCGCTTGTGATCATGCTGGTTTGCGGAATAATCGCGATTGTAGTTCGCATATACGGGATGAATCTGGTATCGACGACGGCATATTTCAGCAAGGAGTGGCAGCTATTATCTCCGGTGATGTGGGGAGCGTTGGCGGCAGGGGCTATCGGCATGTTCGTGTCCTATCGGATGACACTGCGCAGGCTCATGAAGCGGGATCTGGCTTAGCAGCGTGTATATAAAGATCAATAAGGGGGGGAGAAGCAGGTGAACATACCGGTGCAAATTGATGAGAACAGCGCGGAACCGCTGTATGCGCAGATTGAAAAGCAGCTTCGCTCACTCATCGTAACCGGACAGATCGCAGCGGGGACGCTGCTTCCCTCCATACGAGAGTTTGCGGGGACGCTCCATTGCAGCGTGATTACCGTCCGGCGGGTCTATCAGGATTTGGAAAACGAAGGCTTGCTTCGTACCCGACAGGGAACGGGAACCTTTGTAGCTCTGGTGGAGGAAGATTTACGCTCAGGCTATCGTCTTAAAGCGGTGACCGAGGTACTGGAGACGGCCATTGATACAGGCCTGGCGGTGCAGATGTCGGAACAGGAATTGTTGGAGCTTTTCGCAGACATGGTGAAGAGAAAGTATGAAGTCCAAGCGAAGGAGTGATGCCCGTGGAAACACCAATCATAGAGATGAGCCAAGTCTATAAAAAGCGGGGAAACCGGGAGATCGGACCGATTAATTTGACGATTGAACCGGGATATGTGATTGCTTTGGCCGGACATAACGGATCAGGGAAAAGCACATTGCTGCATCTGCTAACCCAGCTTGTCCACCCGGATTCCGGTGTAATTCGCTGGTTCGGTCAGGCGTATCCGGATGGTATGCCCGTAGATACGCGGCAGTGGGTTGGATATGTGCCGGAGCAGCCGACCCGTGAGGAAGACCGACTTACAGCAGAAGCAGCAGCGGCTTTTCGGGCGTTGTGGTATCCGGGCTGGGACGAAACCCGATTCCAGCGGTTGCTGGAACGCTTTCAGGTTCCACAGCATACGAGATTATCGCGTATGTCCAAGGGAGAGCGCCGCAAGTTTGAGCTGGCTGCTGCCTTGGCGCCTCATCCCCGTTTGCTGCTGCTCGACGAACCTTCGTCGGGATTGGACCCTTTTGCATGGAAGATTATGCTGGAGGAACTGCGGGATTGTATGGAAAACGGTAAAACGACGGTCATTATCGCAACTCATATCATGGAAGAGATCAAGCGCCTGGCCGATTATATTGTCCTGATGCATGAAGGAAGGCTGCTCGGTAAGCTGGAAAAGGACCACCTGCTCGAAAATAGCAAGGAAATGTGGTTTGAGGGGACGCCAGAGAAAGCATCGGAGCTGCCGGGAGTTATAGAGACAGAGAGCGAAGGCGGATTGCAGCGAATTGTAACGTTGGCAGCCGGAGAAGCCAGCGCGATATTGGAGCAGGCGGGCATTCGCCCGATTCGTATACGGAGTCTGGAGCTGGATGATATTTTATGGCATTGGTCTGCGGGACAAATTCCGGGAGGTACAGAGATTTTAGGGGAGAAAAAGGGGGCTGGAGATTCATGAGTATGCTGCAATTGGAGCAGGTTGTGAAGCAATATGGCAACCACACGGCGGTTAACGGCATTTCGCTGAATGTGAACGGTGGAGAGATTTACGGACTGCTGGGAGGCAATGGAGCAGGCAAAACGACAACGATGCGCATGGTACTTGGCCTAATTTACCCTGATGGCGGAAGCATTCAATATGAGGGCAAGCCATATAGCAAGGAGCTTCAACGGACGATGGGTTATTTGCCAGAGGAACGAGGGTTGTATCCCAAGGTAAAGGTGAGCGAGCAAATTAACTATTTAGGCAGGCTACGCGGAATGTCGTCCAAGGATGCGGACAAAAGTCTGCGCTATTGGCTGGAACGCTTTGGCGTGCCTGAATATTACAATAAGCGGATTGAAGAGTTATCCAAGGGGAATCAGCAGAAAATGGGCTTTATTGCAGCCGTTGTGCATCGCCCGACGTTGCTTATTTTGGATGAGGCATTCAGCGGGCTGGATCCTGTGAACGTCGAGCTGCTTAAGGATACGGTGAAGGAGCTGCGGGACGACGGGGCTGCAATTTTATTCTCGACTCACCGGATGGAGCATGTAGAGGAGCTGTGTCGCCATATTACGATTTTGCATCGTTCGAATACAGTTGTGCAGGGAAATGTGCAGGAGATTAAAGGTCGCTACCCGCGTGAAAAAGTTCGTCTCATCACGACTGGCGAGGTGAACGGACTGGAACAACTGCCCGGCGTACGCCGTGTAGAGCGAATGGACCGGGGCTGGATACTGCATATTGAACAGCCGGATGCGGCCAAGTTGATTTTACAAACGGCGTTGGAGCAAACGGATGTAGAGCATTTTGAAATTAAAGAGCCTACGCTGAATGAAATTTTCATACGAGAGGTGGGTGATTCTCATGAATAGACTGGGTACGGTTATCGGTTTTACGTTTCGCCAGAAGGCGAGAACCAAATCTTTTGTCATTACAACGCTGGTGCTGGCATTGCTCATTACCATTGGCATGAATCTGCCGTATCTGATTTCTTTGTTTAAAGGAGAAGGAATGGGTGGTGCAGGGGGTTCCGGTAAATCCGCTGCTGAGCATCATCGTTTGGGACTGATCGCTGGAAGCCGGACTGAGATCGCGGATCAACTGGAGCAATTTACGAAGGCTCAGTCCAATTCGGCAGCTACCTGGGTGCGTTATGACAACGCACAAGCTCCCGCAATGCAGCAAGCTTTGAAAGACGGGGAGCTGCAAGGCTATGTGGAGTTTACGCGGCCTACCGCAACGGGAGAAACCTTTCCCAAGGTAGAGTACGTATCGGTTGAAAAAGAGCCGTCCCCGGCTGTAATCACACTGCTACAAACCGGACTTCAGGAGGCAAAGGTCAAGGCTATGATCGGTGTGAATACCTTGACCAGTGAGCAAGTCCGTGAAATTAGTACGCCTGTTACCGTGCACAGTCGAGAAGTGAACAGTCCCTCTGAGACAGGTCGTGCTGCTGGAACAGAGGACAAAGAAGCTTCCATGATTAACTATGGCTTGGTCTATGTACTCATGATTTTGTTCTTCACCTCGTCGATGATGACAGGCAATATGATTGCCTCAGAAGTGACTTCGGAAAAAAGCTCACGCATCATGGAAATTCTCATCACGAGCGTATCGCCTTTGACCCAGATGTTTGGGAAAATCATTGGTATCTTTCTGGTGGGTCTGCTGCAAATTGCTGTTTTTGCCGCTGTAGTGTGTGCCAATCTTATGCTGCCGCATAACAGCGTTATCCTCAGCTCGGCTGGGCTGGATCTGTCGCAGTTGAATACCACAGTGCTTGGATATGGCCTGGTTTTCTACATCCTCGGTTACTTCCTGTACGCGGTATTGTTCGCTGCTGTCGGCTCCATTGTCAGCCGTACCGAAGAATTGGGGCAGGCGGTCATGCCGATTACCATGTTGTCACTGGCAGCCTTTTATATCGGTATCTTCAATATCGCCGCACCAGACACGATGTTCGTCAAGGTCGCCGGGTATATTCCGTTTTTATCGCCGACCGTCATGCTGCTGCGGATTGGTCTGGAGCGGGCGAGCCTGCTGGAAATCTGGCTGTCACTTGCCATACTGGTTGCATCCATTCTGTTCTTCGGCTGGCTAGCCGCCAAAATCTACCGTACTGGCGTCTTAATGTACGGCAAGCGTCCTTCGTTCAAGGAACTGCGTAAGGCGATGAAGGCGTATAAGATATAGGATTGAATTTGATTTGTGCTGTGTGGTGTCATAATTAATGAGAATATTTTCAGATTAAATAAGAAAAAAATTTCACAATTGATGAGAAGTGAATATTTATGCATAGATATACATTAGTGTGGAGTTGTTGTATGGTGTCTGAATAGAAGAAGGTAGCAGAGAAATAAACTATTTGAAGGGACGGCTTAAAAATGACAAAAGAGAAAAAAATTAAAATACGCTGATTTTGTTGAGTGCTGTGGTACTACTAATTCTTTGGGACGGCCATGAGTACAACAGGTTCAAGCCACTCAAGGAGGAATGATGGGCTTGAAGCCTTACTGTGGTCGTTCGGTAAAAGAAACTAAATAATATGTAATTTCTCCGAATGGGTGGGTTCAATTGTGAATCCACCCATTTTCCATTGAACACAGTTATGGTTCTTTCTGTAAACAAAATCACTAATCTGTCCGATACATACATAAGGATGATTTATTGTTAAATATACCCTTGAAAAATATCATTTCACATATCATTTATATTAGATTCCGGTTTAAGATCACTGGCTACTTTAATACGCACAGCAGTATGTAAATGTAGCAACCAGAAAGGGGATGGAACGTGAATCGTGAGGAAATTCTTCAACATTTTGCAAATGAGGTCTACGAACCGCTAAAGTATCAAATGTTATTCGCGTTGGAAGTTTCTTTTCAAAATCGTAAGCATACTTTAGCCAAGACATTTCGCAATTCACTGGAGCAGATACTCGGTAAAGTCAAGCAGATGCAGCGAGAAGGTACCAAGCAGGCGTTGGGATATATCTCTTATTCCATGCTTCGTACCGAATTAGCAAACGGAAGGGCGACCTATTTAGTGGAGGCGATGGATAAGAGATGGTTTATGGATCGCCATCCTTGCCGAGATACTTATAATGCAGAATGGGCATTTCTCTGTTTGGACGAGTGGGAGACGGAATTAAGTAAGCACGCTAAGAAATATGGCGGAAGAATCGGATTGGATGATATTCAAAGGATGAAATTGCGCGCGGCAATACATATTCATCAATATATCATTGCTTTGGCGCGTTTTAGTATCACAGAAGAATGGCTGGACGAAATACAGTATGCTCATGAAATACAGTTGGAAGATGTGTTCGAACTAAGAGTCGGAGAGTATTTAGACCAAAGTGAAATCGTTTATAAACGAGATATGCGTGTCAAAGATTCGACGGTGATGAAAGAGTGGCTTGAGGAAAAGAAGCCACATGACTACATACATGAAGTTTTTCGAGGAATTGACGGATCTCAAGGAGATTATGAGGGAATACGTCTGCAATATGCCGATTTGAGTGAAAGTTCTTTTGTCAATGGTGTTTTTATGGGAGGAAACTTGATCGGTTCCCGTTGGAGTAAAGCCTGTTTACAAGAAGCGGATTTTAGCGGTTGTTTGATTCAGGAAGCCCGTTTTGAACAAGCCAACTTAAGAGGAGCATCTTTCCGGGATGCAATAGCTGTACCTGGAATTTACCAGTCTGAACGATGGGAAAGACCCGGTTTTCAACCCGTAAGTTTTGCAGGAGCGGATCTTACAGGAGCTCAATTTCAGGGAGCTTACTTGAAGGATGCAGATTTCACCGGGGCCATATTGCAGGGAGCTGACTTTATGGGTGCAGCGTTTGAGGGAGCCTGCTTCAAAGGAGCGGTGCTGGATGGAAGCAGGTTTAGTTTAGGCACGCATCCAGTCGTACAGAGTCTAACTTAATTTGGATAACACAATGTGGGACAAACGGAATGAAAGGGACGTGGCATAGTGGAGTATTTCCTTTGTCAGCAGGATGATCGGATGTTGTATGCTGCTGTTCCCGTATGGGATGAAGAAGCAAATGCAGAGATGATGGACCTAAATGACTGGACGAATTGGCCTCCATCTTATGCAGCACAGTTTAAGGTTAATGGTCACGATTACACGGTTTATCCTGATATTCTGATGGGTTCCAGGATGATGGTATCTGATGCAGTGCATGAATTGTTACAGGTCTATGTGCCGAGCTTATTCAGCCGCATGGCTTTGCTTCGGGATGTAGAACGATCACAGCAAAAGTTGTATTGGATGATTCAACCCCCGTTAGTGGATTGTTTGGGTGAGGAAAGCCAATTTCGTCCCGGAGGAACATTGATGAAGCTGGTGGTAGATCGAAAACGTACCGGGGGGAAATCTCTATTGCAAGTCCAAGGGTTGCGTGAAACCTGCACGTTGGTCAATCTGGCATTGGCGGAAAGTCTGTTGCGGAGAGGGACAAGTGGCATCACCTTTCAGGAAGTCGTCATGCAGTAATAAAGATGGGAGTGGATGATGTATGGAACATCTGGATAAGAAAATGGTCTCGATGCTACACACAGTAGCTGCAGAAAATATCGAAAATGATCAATCTTTAATTGAGCATGAAGGATTGAAACACGTTAACGGGAAGGAGCCTTTTGGACAGCCGCTACAAACATTTATGCAACTCGACGGAGAAAGACTGGTCTTTGCTCAGCGACATTTGCTGGATGAACGCATCCGTATTACGATGCCAAAGAGCTTTCGGGATATGCCCATTCACGAGCAACGATTAAAATATCCTTCTCACCATCGTCCGGATTTTATTTTCACCAATGAGGCAGGCACGATTAACCTAACCTTCAAGCATACCGAAAGTCATTTGCAAACAGAAGAGTTGGAGAACTTTACGGATGAGATGGCTCAGGTGGTAAAACAAACCCAGAAGTTGACTGAATGGTTTGGTCATGAAGTGTTGAAGGTAGGAGATTATCGAATTGGATACTGCGAATTTATGACGCCTGTATGGAATGCGCGTATGTATAATCTATCTTTTTTTACGGTGCTAGAAGGACGTGCGCTAATGTGTACTTTTAACTGTACGGATGAAGAGATGGCGATCTGGCAGCCAATAGCCCGCAGTATGCTGCTAACGTTGAAAATCGAGTCTGAGCGAAAGGAAAATCAATCCTTATGACATTAACCCACATTACATATGATCGGTTGCAAATTACACCATTTGAATTGGTGAGCATTCAGGAATTGCATATGACCAAGCGATTGAATGAGCACACCCGGCTCTCTTTTACCGCCATTTTACCTGAAGAATTACAGGATAGTTATGTCCAGTTGATCGAAGCCGATTCCCCGGTTTGTGTGTCGCAACTAGATGAGGCAGGCACTCCAACACCTCTATTTAACGGAACGGTGCTTCATATGGAAGTTAAAGTGGTCAGAGATGTGTATTACCTTGAGGTCGAGGCGATATCACACACGTATAAACTGGATATTCGTAAAAAAAATAGGTCCTTTCAGGACAAAAATATGAAGGTTGAGGATTTGTTGCAGGCTGTAGGTGCAGATTATCCCGGTTTTGACATCATTGATTCGGCTACGGGGGGAGCGGCTTTAGGCCGTATAGCAGTCCAATATCGTGAAACCGATTGGGAGTTCCTCAAGCGGATCGCTTCGCGTTATCATACTTCACTTACGCCTGCCTCGGTGTTTGAAGTGCCAAAGTGTTATTTTGGTGTTGAGGAGACCCAGTCAGGACTTGATTTAACGAATTATCATTATACCGTCAGTAAACGAGTTGCGGATTATCGTTATTTTAACGGCAATGATACAGCACATGTAAACGAGCATGATTTTATTGATTACCTGGTTGAGGCGGAGCAAGTTTTGGAGTTGGGCAGCACCGTTACTTTTAAAGGTAAAAGCTTGTATGTGTACAAGGTAGACACTCACATGCAAAAGGGTGTGCTACAGCACGTGTATACCTTAACTTCTCACAAGGGATTGAGGCACAAGGAAGTCTTTAACGAACAGCTTATCGGTCTGTCGTTACCAGGTAAAGTCATTCAGGTAGAGCGAGATCGTATCCAATTACATTTGAATATCGATTCCGTTCAAGACCCTGCGAAGGCCCACTGGTTCACGTATGTTTCTCCTTATACTGCAGAAGGACATAGCGGATGGTACGTGATGCCTGAGTTGGGAGATACCGTGCTACTCTATTTCCCTGCCCAGCGGGAAGAAGAAGGCATGGCAAGTACATCTCTGCGCCAAAAGAATCAGAGTGTAGAGCAGCATGCTCTTGCAAATCCCGACATCAAATTGTTTCGGACCGCCCACGGCAAGGAAATCAAATTAACTCCCGATGAAATTGTAATCACCAGTAAGGAGGGAGCCGTGTATATTCAGTTAAATGAGAAAGATGGTATTCATATTGTAAGCGACAAACAGATTCATTTCTCTGCAGGAGGAAATATCTCCATTCATTCCGGCAGTAAAGTGAAAATCACAGCAGGGAATGAGATTCAAATGACTAGCAAAGGCAGCACCGTATCGCTGGGCGGAATGACGAATGTTCTTGGCAGTGAAGTGAAGACGAACTAAGAAAGGCATGAGAGGGGGAATAGAAGAATGGCAAATAAGTCTCATTCCGATAAGGAACCTATTCAAGCTGGACGGGGAAGTAAACAAGGATATGTTGTTGCCGGAGCGATCTTAAGCTGCAGCTTTGGTACGCAACCGACACGTCTCAAACGTCCGTTCAGTCACGGAGTATATGTAAAAGGGAAAGCCCAAATGAACGTTGGAGATTACTTGCCAGGTACCCATATCAGCAATTTCGGCCGTTGCTCCTGTCCGGCTAATCCAGCAGTCAAAAGTAGTGATATGGTGGATATCTACGGGGTGAAAAAAGCGAACTGTGTTCCGGTCATCACCGGACCCTGGATTGGCGGCAAAAGTGATGTGCTTGTGGAGGGAGAACCAGCCTTGCTGGATCAATGCTCGAATGCGTGCCTATACGGGGGAATGATTCGGATTACAGACGATGGCCAGACGCTGGAGTAAGGAGGTACAAGTTGAATCACACACAAACGATGTTAACGTATACGGAGTTGGAATGTACAGGTCCATATCCTCTTCAAACGATAAACGAACTGCGTATTGAACGGAAATTAAATGACCATGCCCGGTTAAAGATCAGTGGATGGTTAGATGAAGAGCAGAGAGATCATTACATAGAACAGGATCAGGATAACGAACCGGTCATTATCCGTACCAAAACAGAAAATGGTCAGCCTGAACGCATTTTGTTCCATGGTTTATTGGTCCATGCACAAACACGGATGGTACGTGGTATCTATTACGTGGAGCTTGAAGCCGTATCACATACGATTCAGTTGGACATAACACCTGTCACATGTTCTTATCAGAATACCTTAATGTCCTATGGAGAGATGACCAAGCAAATCATTCAAAAGTACAGTCAGGCCGATGTTATTGATAACGTAACAGACGGTACTACCTTGCATGAATTTACTTTACAGTATCAGGAGACAGATTGGGCCTTTCTCAAACGGATGGCTTCCCGATTTAGAACTGTGCTGATACCGGAAATTTCATTGAACGGGCCCAAGTTCTGGTTGGGTATGCCTGAAGGACAATACGTTGAAATGAAGCATCCTGTTTACCGTACTCGGCGCAGTTTTGATCCTAACAGCAAAACGGAATTCAGCTACCTGCTGCAGAGTGAAACACTTGCCCGGCCCGGAGACCTCACGAATTGGAATGGTAAGCAATGGATGGTGGCAGAAGTCACTTCTGAATTGCGAAAAGGGTTGCTGTTACACGAATATGAACTGGTTCACGAACAGGGAATTCAGCAAACAGAGATGTTGTGCCCTCACCTCACAGGAGCTTCGCTCGAAGGACGTGTATTAGAGGCCAAATCAGGCCGAATCCGTGTTCATCTTACAGTGGATGAAAAACAGGATAGAGAAACGGCATGGTGGTTTCCATATGCCAGCAGTTATACCGCCGAAGGACATAGCGGTTGGTATGTCATGCCGGAGCTAGGGGATAGGGTATCCGTCCGGTTCCCTACAGAGCAGGAGGCGGACGGATATGCGGCAAGCTCCATACGAAAAGAGCGAAATTCGCTGAAGCTCGCTGATCCAGCCACCAAGTATTGGGGGACTCCTTATGGCAAGGATATCAAGTTGAGTGCCAATGAATTGAAGGTGACGGCTAAATCGGAACAGGTTCACATTCAATTGGATGATTCGGGTATTCAGGTCGTCAGTGAACATGAATTGTCATTATCGGCAGGCAAGACGCTCTCCTTGCATGCAGATGGGGAACTACATATTCAAGCTGCTGAGGCTATTTATTTCAAAGCGGGCAGCAGCAGCTTGGTGCTGGATGGTGAAACGGATATACGGTCCGCTAAAGTACAGTTGGAAGGGACGGTTAAAAAACCGGTTTTTGTAGCTGAACTGGCTCCAGTCTGGGAACCGCCATTAATGTCTGTAAAAGCCTATGCGGAGGCGCAGGCGGCGAAAAGTGCAGCAAGCAGCAATACAGGAGGAAGCTCCAATTCAAGCGTTACATCGAAAGATGGGGGAGCCGTTAAGTCAGCCGTAAACACTCCCAGCTCACCGAAGGCCAGTCTACTGGATGGCGTATTGGGATTAGCCCAGAAAGTATGTGATGTGGCTGCGTCGATTCCTGTATTGGGGGCCATTCCGAAAGCAGCAAGTCAAAAGATAGCTTCGATCCGTTCCGAAGTGGCTTCCTCCGGACCGTCATCCATACTTAAATATGCGGTAGCCGGATTGTCCATGATTGCTAGCGTACCTTCCCATGGGTGGGGAGTGGTGCTGGGGAAGACCGCCAAGGTTGCTGCCCAAACCTTACATGCGCACGCGGAGGAACAGAAGGCGCGTGAACGATATGCGATGATGGATTTTCTCGGCAAGGTGTGGACGAGTGCCAGGGGGTATGGAGAAGTACAATCTATACCTGACTTCATCAACTATGTAAAGGGAGTCAATCAGGCTTCCGTCCAAGCCTATGGCGAAGTTCCTCCTGATATACGGGAACGCTGGCATCAAAGAAATGTGGATCAACAGTTTGAGGATGCGCTGAATGCCTATTATAATAAGCAGGACCCCTTCACAGATATAGTCGCATTAATGGAACATCAACGGCAGACAGGCAACCATTTCCGATATAGTGACAGAGCTTTGATGAGTTCCAAGTATCGGGATGATATGAAAGGGTACACGACGGAACAGAAGAAATATCTAATTGATTTTCTGAATTCAATTGACGAATATAGAAAAGAGTATGGGCCGTTTAGGGAAAGTCCGTTTATGAAAGACCTGGATGAGACTGAGCGGATTGTGTTCAATGAAATCAAAAACTCTGCTCATGCGAGTGTAGAAGCGACATGGGAGCGAATACGTAATTTCCCTAATATAGATATCCGTCAAATGGCAGATGATTATGTAAACACATGGACAGGTTTAGGGTACAATATTGCTAAAGTAGCATCTGACCCAGATGATGCCTATGAAAAATTGAAAAACAATTCCAAAGAGGAAAATGCTCAATTGCTAGTAGATACAGCATTTTCATTTTTCGTTGGAAAGAAAGGGAAGAGACATTCTAAAGATGATGGTGCTTCACCAGGAGGATCGCCGCATAAGAAGGATGACCATTCTTCTAAGGAGACGGGAAAAGTCCCAGGTATGCCGCCTATCGTGCAGTCTAGAATAAACTTAAGAAATGGAAGTGCAGCAGAAGGAGCAGGGTTTGATCATGTGTTAGATAGGCATTTTAACCCTGCTAAGAATGCTTCCCAATTTACGGTTACGCCTGATAAGCTAAAGACTATTCTGCAAAGTAAAGAGGTTGTGAACACTCCAGTTACACGGGTATTACAAGCGAAAATTCAGTTACCAAATGGAAAAACTGAAATACAAGCTAGATATGTTAGAGAAGTTACATTAAACTCAAACATAGGTATTGATAAGTTTAGTGGTCCTACAAATATTATGACTATATTAACCGATAAGCATGGGAACCTAGTTACAGCTAGTCCGGGGGTGATTAAATGAAGCTGATAGGAAGCAAACAAGAACAGGATTTTAGAAAAGAGTTAGCTGACTGCAACATTATTATAGCTCAAGGCGATAAAGAAAAAGCAATATTGGATGTGTTAAGAACTATTTTTGGAGAAATTAAGACAGCATATATTCTAAATTGGACACCTGAACAATACGAGGATATCTTCACTATTTTAATTGACCTTGATAAAATTGCTAAAGTTGAGATTAGTAGAATCAATCATTTGGAAGCTCCTATAATTGAAACTTTTACGCTAAAGGATTTCCAAAAAGGTCTTAGTAAAGTATTTCAAATTAAATTAGCCGTGGCGATTGATTTGGCGAAAAAAGACCATCAAAATAGTTAAATACTGTATAGTACGCTCAATACGTTGTATACTAGTACTGCGAGTCTGTATAGTGAACCTTGATTGGTTGTTGCTTTTCAAGGTTTCTTTTTGAAGGGTGGGTGCCGAATGGACCCAACATTCAACCAATAACACATATAAGTCATGTAATATCCGTATAGTGATTTCTCCATTACTTTTTACGCACATCAATACTTGAATTTTATACCCTAAATAACCTTTTGGTTACATTGAACAGGTCATTCATGGCAGATAGCACCAATGATTGGCCTGTTTTTTGCTATTTTCTAAGTATCGATTTTGAACTGAATGTGTTTAACCAATAAATTAGTTTAAATTTGTAGACCTCATAAAGCTGGTTTGTTGTAAAATAATATACAGGGTTGAAAGGAGCTGAAAGCTGATGGTGTAATCAACCACTTTTTGAAATGATGTACCTGTAATTGGATTGTCAACAATAAATCAAATAGCTTTTTTAAGGGCAATTCTCCTGTAGTCTACAGGGGTTAAATAACCGAGAGTTCTATGTATCCGGTGTTTGTTGTACCAATTCACGTAATCGTAAAGTTCCAGTTCTAGGTGAAGAAGGCTCTGAAAGTTCATCTGGTTAATAAATTTTGTCTTCATTACTTTAAAGGTTGCCTCGGCAACTGCGTTATCATAAGGACAGCCTTTCATGCTTAGCGATCGGCTAATTTGAAAGGATTCAAGGGTTTCGTCGGTCCATTTATTCTTAAACTCACTTCCTTGATCCGTGTGGAATAATTGAATTTGACGTAAATTTCCTTGTACTGAGGCGAAGGCTCGGGCTACTAAAGCCGCATCCTTATGGGGACCTGCACTATACCCAATCATTTCTCGATTAAAAAGGTCGACAAATACACAGATGTAATACCATCTGTTCTGGACCTTAACATACGTCAGATCGCTTACAACCGCCCGTTTGCTTCGGATTGTTCGAACTTCCGGTTTAGTTTATTGGCGATTTCCGATTCATTACAAGTCGCTTTGTGAGGCTTATATTGAGACACGGTGTAGGTAGAAACAAGCCCATATTTTTTCATAATCCGGCCAATGCGGCGCCCTGGATACCGCAAGTCCGTTTTCCAGAAGCTTGGCCTTGATCTTTCTTGTACCGCAGGCTTTTCGGTTCTTTTGAAAGATATTCACAATCTCTTGGGTCATTTCATCTTCGTTTGCTTGATTTTTGT